>NZ_JAFHKK010000016.1 GCF_016937535.1 Sulfurospirillum tamanense
CCCTATGGCAAACTCATCTGCATGAAGCTTGTAAATTACACAAGAATCTTTTACAGATTGTGCTATTCTTAAAGCAAGGGCCTTTAAAACATAATCCCCAAACATGTCACCGTAACTATCATTAATAAAATGAAATTCATCGATGTTTAAAAGCACTATTGTTTCCAAAAAACCATCGCTTTCCAAATCATGTAGTAACTTATTGCGGTTTGGCAACCCCGTCAAATCGTTATAAAACAAACGCTTATTCATCTCTTCCGATTGCAGAAAAATTTGATTTTCCAGTGTTTTTGCCTGATCTGCCATCTGCTCAACATGAGAAGATATTTTTCCCAACTCATTACTAGGCGAATCAAGTTCGACCCTACACATCTTTAGCAAAGCACTGATTGGCCTATACATTGACATGAACATAAGAATAGCCAAAAGCACCAAGACCAAAGAGCTTATCCAAAGAAAAATTTTAAAAAACCTTTTTTTCTCCTCAAGCTCATCTTGTGTTGATTTCAAAGAAGCACTTTCGTTTTTTACAATGCTCTGTTCCAAATACTGGCTAATAGCAGCTATTTTTTTAACTTGCAAAGCATCAAGCCCTTCGTTGATGCTTTGCGGCAACCTCTTCAATACAAACTCCATTAAAGAGTGCGCATCAGGGCTTCTTATGGCTATCTCCAAAGAAAGTTCATGCAATTTACCTACCAGTGAGCCAGAGGTTTCTTCCGAAACAAAAAACCCCTGTTCATAAAAAAAACCTTCTTGCAATGCGCGTATTTCTTGATCAATAGAGGCGATTTTATTTCGTACCTGCCTATAGTACTCAACCTTTTGCGTATATTGTGCATAGGCATTTTCTAGGTCGTTTGCATAGCTCGCCCTAACAAAAAAGACAATTATTATTGCCGTAAGCAACCCTAAAAATTTTTCCCTTAACGACACCGTATTCCTTTGCATTCGACTAGGTTTTAAATTTCCCGAGAGTTTCATTTAGCTGTTCTGTCATACTACTAAGATGATTAGCTGCACTTGCAATCTCCTCCACACTTCTTGCGTTTTGGCTTGAGATGTCATTGGACTCCAAAATTTTAGTAGAAACAGTATTGATTTTACTGGCTGTTTCTTTGTATTCATTTACTAATACTTCATTGGTTTTAGTAGCATTATCCATAACAGTTACTGTGCTTAGAATTTTTTCCTCAACAGACTTACTTACATCCGAAAGGGCTTCGATGGAGCGTGAGTTTTCTGTCATCTCCTCGCTTGCTTGCACAATAGCTTGTAAAATTACATTAATGGTGGCATTGATTTCATTGAGGGATTTTTGCGTACGCTCTGCCAATTTTCGTACTTCATCAGCCACTACCGCAAACCCGCGTCCATGGTCTCCTGCTCTTGCTGCTTCGATGGCTGCATTAAGCGCCAAGAGATTTGTTTGGTCGGCAATATCTGCAATAATCTCAAGAATGCTTTGAACCTGCTGTGCATCACTATTGAGTTGGCTTATTTTGTGGGCCAGTTCAACCTCTGTGGCGGCACTATTTTTAACTTTTAATGCTAGTTCTTGAATATGTTTTTGGGCACTTTTAAGTTCGGTATTTGCTACCAATATTTCCTCTCTTGATGCCTCAGCTTTTTGGATTGAAGTTTTAATATCCTCGCCAAGCTCCTTTGTTACCGAGGTAGTTTCCAAAATAAGCGTAGTGGAGTCCTCTACGCGCTTTCCCACCTCCAAAGAGGTTGCCGAAAGCTCATGAGCAACCGAAGAGTTTTCACTGGATAGGTTTTTTGATAGTGCAATAATACTTCTAATTTTTTCTATAAACCGATTAACCTCCTTGCTTGCCTCGGAGATTTCATCGTGTTTTTCGTCCGCCAACTTCTTTGTCAAATCTCCTTCTCCGCTAGCTAACTCGCTTGCATAGTGTTTCATTTGCATTAAAGGAGACAAGCCTCGCGTGATGCCAATATACAACAAAAACAAAGAAGCCAAAATACCAAAAACGCCTATGCTAATAAATTTTTTCAATAGCTCATCAAGGGGGCCTGAGAGCTCACTGTGCGGGACTACAGCTAATAAAATATAAGGTGTTCCAGAAATCCTTTTAAAGTAGTAAATCTTTTTTTCATGACCATGAAGCTGCAAAATCTCCATTCCATGCTCTTTGGATGTAATGGCCTCTTTAAGCACATGCAGCTTTAGCTCATCAAGAGTTTTGCCCAGTATTTTATCGCTTGGATGAATAATAACTTTTCCATCCGTTTGCACAAGCACCATATAGCCACTACCCATAGGCTTGGCTGATTGGATAACTTTATCAACATCAGCAGTTCTGATTTCAGAAGAGATAACGCCAATGGGCTTGTTGTTTTTCATGATTTCCCTGTTGACAGAGATAAACCGCACCAAGTTACCGCTCATCTCCCTGTACTCTTCTGGCCCATGGATGGTTGCTTTTCCGGTTCCAATGGTATTAACATACCAAGGTTGTTTAACAGGGTCATACCCCTCTTCCCACCAACCAGTAGTATCAAAATATTCCCCATTTTCCAGCGCCCCAAAAACCCCATAAATCCCCATGGTATCTTTAGCCTGCCGCATGTGCTTAAGGTAGGTTTCTTTGTCGTATTCCCCCAGTCCCGAGAGCACGCTAGCCAACATGCTTACCACATCTTTTTTGGTGCTAATAAACCCTGCTATATTCTCAGCAAAGGGCAATACTTCACTTTTAAGCTCAGCTTCGACTTGCTCCAAAGTCTTTTCCTTGATACCCACATAGCCCACATAGCTCAATGCCACAATCACAATGGCTGTCAGCAAGGATGCCATGGTGAGTATTTTTGTCTTTAGCTTCATACTTAGTCCTTAAAGTTATAATAAATATTTAAGGCGGTAATATACTAAAAAACCGACTGCGATGTATTGTAAAAAAGCGAACTTTACAGCGACAATACCAAGGAAAAACGCGTGCTAACCTACCAAGAGCTAATGCCCATCACCAAAGAGATTGCAACATATGTACACTTGTACTCTTTTTCTCAAGGGGTTTTGGACGAACCCCATGCCAAATACATCACCCGAGCATTTCCCACGTTTTTAATACAGTTTTATTTTGAATTTGAAGGAGGTTTGGCGGAGATAGAATCAAACGGGGAAAAACTCCCCATCCCAAGAAATGGCTACATTAACGCCTGCTCAACCCAATGGATAGACATTTTCCAAACCCAAAGCAACAGCACAAAACGGCACGTGAAAAATTTTAAAATAGACCTCTACCCCCACGTACTTTTTGAAGTCTTTGGCATTTCACCCTTGGAACTTTCTTTGCTAGAGGGAAGCCTAAAAGAAGTTTGGGGCGAGGGGTATGACTCTTTATATCGCGCACTTGAAGAAAAGCAGAGCGCCTTGGACATGGTGCATGTTTTTGAAAAATATTTTATAAAAAAACTCAAAAACAACCCCCAAAAAAAGCCTTTTAGTCCGCCTGTGTTTTTCCAACAACATGCCTCACTAAAAGACCTCTCACAAACTCTTGGCTATTCAGAACGGTGGATACAAAAATACCACATGGAGGTCTTTGGGGTCTCCTTTAAAAAAGCACAAGGCGTATTGCGGTTTTTTAAAACCATCCAAAGCATCTCTTTACATGTAAAGACAAACTCTCCTTTAAACCTAACGCACCTTGCTTACGAAAGCGGCTACTTCGACCAAGCCCATTTTATTAAAGAATTTAAACGCTATGCGGGCATGACACCGACAGAATACGTGCGCCAAAAATTTGGCACAAGTGTTTTGTTTTTTTGGTAATTATTCGTTTTTTTACAAGACAAAGCTGTCTGTAAAAACTATAATTTCGCATTTTTACAAAGGTTGCGAATATGCTTGAGTCGCAAAGGCTTCTTTCCTCTCACCCTCTATTGAGTCACTATATTCATTCTTACACCTCCTCTATTGGTACACTACAAGACCAAGAAGGGAAGTTTTTAGCTAGGGCCTACCCCACCATCATGACCCAATTTATTTTTGAGTTTTTTGGAGAAACCAACGAGATACACATGAACGGGATTTTAGAGAAAGACGAGAGGCTTAAGGTTGAGTCAGGAACATACGTAAAAGTTGGACTTCATTCTTGGATTGATATTTACAGACTTCCTGCCAAAAAAGCAAGGGCTGAGAAATTTTTTAAAGTGGATCTATACCCTCATGCATTACTTGAGATTTTCAATATCTCCCCCAAGGAACTCATCGGAGCTTGGGATATTAAGCTTGCCGATATTATTGGGGCTAGCACAACCTCTTTGCTTTGCAAGAAGCTTTGGGAGTGTGCCACAGGCAAGCAAATGGTAGATGTTTTCGAGCATCACATGACAGAAATTCTTTTGAAAAACACAAAAAAAGTATCTCACTACCCTTTTAGCATTTTTAGTAAAATGAACAAATGGAGCAATGCTTCATCGGTAGAAGTTGCTCGTAAAATGGGCTATTCGGAGCGGTGGGTGCAAAAAAAATGTCACGACATGACAGGCATGTCCCTAAAGCAGATGCAGGGCAATTTGAGGTTTCTCAAAGCACTTAGTATTATACACCAGACACTTTTTTCACAAAACCCTAAAAAATTGACACACATCGCCTCTGAGTGCGGGTACTACGACCAAGCCCATTTTGCAAAAGATTTTAAGAAATATGCCGGCGTTTCGCCCATGCAATACATGTACCATCTTATGCGCTCTAGCAATCAATACCAAATCTACCTCTGCGACATACACTCTTCTGCCTCTAAATCTCTCCACAGCGCAAAGTCTTTTTCTACTCAGAAAATTATAGTTGATTTGGATTTTAATACATTTTAGATTATTCGCCTTTTTACAATACAACTTTTTTAAAAACCTATACAATCTCCCATAAAAAAGGATTTTTATGCGATACATTACCGCACTTACGGCTCTTTCTTTGGCCTATTCATCCAGCGTGGCTTTTGATGAACTCCAATTGGGCTTAGTTGGATTTGCTGATAGCAAGCCCTATAAGAGTGTTTCAAGTGAGGCGCAATTATTTCCGTTCATCAAAGCACGCTATGGAATGGTCTATTTTGAAGGGTTGGACTTTGGCGTAGATGCTTGGGAAAATGAACGCGTTGCGCTCAAAGCTGGCATCTCCTTGGGGACTTATGGCTACAAGGCCAAAGATGGCGCTTATCTTTCAGGCATGAAAACCAAAAGGCCATCACTTGATGGTGATTTTAGAGCAAAAGTTACCCTAAGCAAGACTTCTTACCTCACAATTCGCCTAAGTCCTGATATTTCAAACCAGCACAACGGCTATGGCGCTTCTGCGCAATACACCAACGTCCTTTTTCAAAAAGACGCCCACCATCTAAGCGGGTTTATCAAGGCTGAATACCTAAGTGACAAGAAGGCAGATTATTATTTTGGTGTAGCGTCCAAAGAATCTTCAGCTGAACGCAAAGCCTACAAGGTGGGCAATGCAATCAATCCCTCCGTTGGCATCAACTATGCATATGCGTTATCCAAGCACTGGACATTTTTGGGTGGTGTGAAGTATGTGCATTTGGATAGCACTATCTACAAAAGCCCTCTAGTGGAAGACCATGAGGACATTTCGGCTTATCTTGGTTTCATGTATCGGTTTTTTTAACTTGCGACAGATGTTTAGGCTAATTAAGGAGATTCTTTTATGCAAAAAAGCGACACGTATAGGCCGTTATTATATTTCACAGTTACATTTTTTGTAACATTTTTGTTTTGGTTTTTGGGTGCATTTTTAAGCCACCAAGAAACCAACCATCCGTTTTATATGCCTTTGATGTTAAGCGGGCTGATTGCCCCTTTTGTTATCGGGCTTCTTTTTTTGTATCGGCTTGACATTAGGGCTAAGTTGGATTTTTATGAGCGTATTTATAGCCTTAGGCGCATTCGCCCTGTGATGCTTTTTGCATTTTTAATTCCACCCCTTTCAATGCTTTTGGCCATTACTTTGTCATTGCTTTTTGGGGGAGAGGTTTCACAGTTTGCCAAAGCAGAAGATTTTTCTTTTGAGTTCCTTGTACCCGCCCTAACGCTTCTTATTTTGGCCGCAACCTTTGAAGAACTCGGGTGGCGTGGGTACGCTTTTGATAGTTTGGCGGCAAAGTTTAATCTCTTTGGCGCGTCTTTGGTTTTTGGTGTACTCTGGTCAGCGTGGCATTTTCCTCTTGTGTTTGTCAAAGACTCCTACCAGTATCAATTGCTTCAAGAAGACATATGGCTAGGTGTAAATTTTTTTATCTCTATTGTTCCTTTGGGGGTAATTCTTAGCTGGGTGTGCGTTAAAAACAACAAAAGTATTCTCATTGCGATTTTATACCATCTTTTTATCAACCTTTCCCAAGAGATGTTTCAAGTGGAGCAAAGCACAAAGTGCATCCAAACCGTTGTCTTGTTTTTTATAGCAGGAGGCATTGTGTGGTGGGACAAAAAGTTATTTTTTAGACTTTGAGAATCGTGGTTCTTTTTAAACATCTTAATATTTAGGAAAAGTATGAAACATGTTGTTATTGTCAATGGCTCCTACCGTGCAGGCGGGGTGTGCGATCAAGTGGTTAACGTCGCTATTGACGCCCTTGAGAGCCAAGCTATGTCCTACACGCTTTTTACTCTAAGAGAACAAACACTTCATTTTTGCACCAATTGCCGTTTGTGCGCCCAAGAAAAAGGTGAATCGCCAGGCAAATGTGTTTTAAACGATGACCTCAGCAGCATGGTTGACTCTCTTGAAAAAGCCAGCCATTACATCCTCATCTCTCCTACAAATTTTGGAACCGTTACGGCTATTTTTAAACAATTTTTAGAACGTCTCATGGTGTATGGGTACTATCCGTGGGGAAAAGGAGCGCCCAGTTACCGCAAAAAAAAGCTTGACAAAAAAGCTTTGATTATCACCTCTTGCGCAGCACCTTCTTTTTTTGGTTTCTTTTTTCAGACTCGTACGCTGTTAAAAAAGTGCACTAGAGTGCTTGGTGCAAAAGTCGTAGCAAGTCAGACCATTGGCCTGTGCTCCAAAGATAAAGAATACAAACTCACCGCCAAAGAGATTTATTCTCTCAAGCGTCACACCAACACAATGTTATTAGGCAGCTAAAAAGCCTTACATGTAAGGCTTTTACAACAACCGCTCATCCAGCAGCTTTGCCAAGGCTTGGCTGTCGTTTTGCTCGGTTTGAGCAGCGTAGTTTTCTAGCTTGGTTAACAGCGCACAGGGGAGGTAGAAACTAGCAAAACATTCGCCCTCTTCTGTGGCTTTTCGAGCTTCATACTCTTTTTGCACACGGCGTTTGAGTGTTTCATCGATGGGGGAGCGCATGGATTTGTATTCTACTAATTTTCCCTCTTTATATACCCCTGAAACTTCCGCGTACACCCAGTAAAAGCCGCCATCCTTGCGGAGGTTTTTGACCACCCCTTGCCACAATTCTTCGCGCTTAAGCGTGGCCCA
This sequence comes from Sulfurospirillum tamanense, assembly GCF_016937535.1. Taxonomy (NCBI): domain Bacteria; kingdom Pseudomonadati; phylum Campylobacterota; class Epsilonproteobacteria; order Campylobacterales; family Sulfurospirillaceae; genus Sulfurospirillum; species Sulfurospirillum tamanense. The sequence continues at coordinate 7,487 of NZ_JAFHKK010000016.1, forward strand.
AAGAGAAGCAAATACCGAACGAGGCATGTCAGGATGGCGCAAGAGATTGTGCGGTTTGCCCACTAATTCTTCTATTTCGTAGCCACTCACCCGCGCAAAAACATCATTGGCATAGGTGATGGTTCCTCGCAAATCCGTTCGCGACACAATGAGCTCATTTTCAGGCACTTGGGTTTCCACAAAAGCGTCGTGTCCTCGCATAACTTCCTCCTAAATCTCTTTCTTTTTTAAATCTCCGTGATACCTGATGTCTTCCGCGCGCAAAGAGTCATCTCTTAATACTTCTGGCACAGGGTCTTTGTCTGCAAACTTCGCGCGTTCACGGTCTAGTTCATCTTCGCTGTACGCCATCATCATGTCTGCATTGACCACATGGCTCGTGGCTTTGATTTGCTTAAATTTCCCAATCTCCTCTTCAATCCCCTCACCTTCGACTGTCAGGATGATTTTTCCCATCTCTTTATCGTGAAAGTGGTAGTCGCAGTAGTCGCATTTTTTGAAAGTATCTACAAGAGCCTCAATGTGCTCCACCTTGGCTTGTACAACAATACTTGAAACATTCATGGCAATCTCCATAACATAATATAAGGGTCATCGCTTCCACTAACCAACGTTTTTTCATCTACAAAAACGATGGTATTCATAGTACTGCGTTGCCCTTTAAGGGTATAGCGCTGGGTTTTGGTTTGCAGGTCAAACACCGCAATGGCATTGTCTTCTGTAAACGCCCACGCCCCAAGGATACTGCTGGGGCTAAGCGCCCCTGCATAAATCAAAAAATCCGCATTAACCCGCTCAAACCTTCCGCTGGCCCGTTCGTAAATAATCCCCCTTCTGTCTTGTCCTGCGGTTAAGATACGCTCTTTTTTAAAATCGACTTTATACACATTGTCCACATTGCCACCCTTGTAGGTTTGCAATACTTCACCCATCATCACATCCACCAAGGCAATCTCCCCAGACTCATCGCTCGTAACCGCAAGGGTTTTGCTTTCATTAAGGGCAAAATCTGAAAAATGGGACTGGTTAATTTGAAACCGATACACCGTTGCCTTTTTCTGGACATCGTACAACATCAGTTCGTTGCTCATCAGCCCCAACAGCACTTGCTTAGGACTGATGAACTTTGCTTTTTTGATCATCAGTTGTGCGCTTGCATCAAGCACTCGCTCTTTCACTCCTTCGCGCACAATATACAACTCGCGAAAACTCCCCTGTGTTTGAACCACTGCCAAAAACGTGCTTCCATTGCGCAACACGTCCACGCTGTACACTTTAGCACCCAGCGGATTTCCCATAAAATCCTCAATCCCATCAAAAACCACTGCCGTTTCTTGAACTTTGGCCTCAAGGTCAAACACCTCAATGCTTCCCGCATCCGTCCCTGCAATAATGCGCCCCTCTTGTACTACAATGTCCAACACATTGCCCTGCGCTTTAAACACATGAGAAGGGGCTACTTCTTGCCCAAAAAGCAAACCAACAATCCCCAGCAAACACAATCCGATTTTTTTCACACTTCCCTCCTTTGTATGCGCACGGCATCCACAGGACATACCCCATAGCAAAACCCGCACGCCGTACACACATCCCCCGCAACCACGGGTCGATACAACCCAAAAAAGGTAATAGCACCCACCGCGCATACATCTTTACATGTAGCGCACACCACGCCATTCCATGCCAAACACGTTGCGGTTTCTATGCGCACCTGCGCGCTTATTTTCGCTTCGTTTTCAAGGCTTAAAACACCTTTTGGGCAAGCATGGGCGCACGCTTGACAAAAGGTGCATCCTGAATTTTTAAAAACCAACACAGGCATTCCCTGTTCGTCTTTTTGAATAACCGCTTCTTCACAAACAGCAACACAAGGCGCATCCACGCAACTGGGGCACTCTTGGTGAAAAAGTTCCTCCGCGCCACCATAGGGCGGTCTTAGGGGTAGGGTTTTGGAGCGCAGGGCAAGGGATGCAAGCATCCCCCGCCTAGACATATCTGCCACAGTTAAATCCCGTCGTTTAAGACATCAAGCAAATTAGAACTCGTTGCTCCACCCTCTTCACTTCTAAATACCGAAGTAAAGCGATTGGGAACAATAAGCGCATTGTCAGATTGGGGCGCATGGCAAGCTGTACATGTATAGCGATCCATGCTTAGCCCTTCTCGCTCGTGCACCACAACAATGATGTCAGAGGTGTTTGCTACGGGCTTGCCATCTTTTTTGAACTCACCGCCAACGTATTGGGTCAACGGACGAAAAGATGCCAAGTGCGAAGCAGGAACTGGCGTTGCAGCAACCGCTTCGGCCATAGCTGGCATGTGGCAGTCCATGCACATGTTCATCTCTTTGGTGATGTCAAGCATACCTTCCACGTCATGGGGAATCATCGGCGGCACATTTTCAAAAGAACGCGCAAAGACCTTAGATTCGCCGGGGGCCGTCTTGGCATAGTTTGTGGCGTCTGCTGTGGTTTTATCCTCAGCATACAATGAGGTCTGACGAAGCCCCATCTCATCTTCACTAACAGCCTGTTGTGTCACTGCACATCCTGTGACAATCAAAGCCCCAAGGGCTAGGCCAAAAAGAACAATTTTTTGTTTCAACATACTCTACTCCTGTTGATTTTGATGAATATAGCGACGCACGCCAAAAGAAAGGGCGTCGTCTTCACATACTTCCACACATCGACCGCAGTTAATGCACTCACCCATCGTGATAGCACCACTACGCTTTCCAACGATTTCTAACACTGGCTTTTCAGGGCAAATATCTTTGCATTTCATGCACAAGGTGCAGTTTGGCTGATGGTGTATGACGCGCACAAAACTAAATCTACCCAAAAGGGCATAAAATGCCCCAAGGGGACACACATGTCCGCACCATCCGTTTTTGAGAGCAAAAAGGTCAAACAAAAAGATGCTAAGCACCGCGGCAAACCCCATGCCAAAGCCAAAAATAATCCCCCGATGCAAGATCCCAATGGGACTTACCATTTCAAATGCCCCAACACCTGTGGCAAAAGAAAGCACAAGGGCTAGACCCAAAAGCCAGTAGCGTACGCTACGCCCTAGCCAAACCTTTCGTTCTGTTTTATCTAGCAACAAAATACGGCGCAAAAAGTTGGCAAGGTCAGTAACCAAATTCATAGGACAAACCCACGCACAAAATCCTCTACCCCCAACAAGTCCATAAAACAGAACGATAATCACCGCCCCAAGCAATGCGCTTGAAGCCACCCAAGCCCCTGTGGCAAAAATCTGCATCAGCGCAAAAGGGTCTGCTAAAGGAATCACGCCAAAGACAAGTGAACTGCTAAGGTTTCCCTGTAACACGGTCCAGCCGTACACACTTCCTGCCACATACAAGGCTAAAAGCCCACCTTGGGTAAGGCGTCTTGCCACCATAAAACGATGGCGCTTAAGAAAATCAATCATCCAAAAGCCCTCCCTCGTTTAGATACTGTTGTGGACTTAACTTGCTTCGGTTGGTCACGGTTGTCTCAAGCCCTTCTAGGTGCTCTACGCGCTGCACATCTTTAGCATCCCATCCTTTGATGTAATGCTTTCCAACGTCCCCTTGCGCAAGGGCATGAGGACGCACAAAAATGGCAGGTTTTTCCGTCACACAGGCCCGTTCACACAGCCCACACCCCGTACACGCATCACTGCTTACGACAGGAATCAAATAGGCATGTTTGCCTGTGCGCTCATTGCGTCGGTACTCTAGCTTAATGGCACTATCCATCACAGGACAGGCACGGTAGCACGCATCGCATTGGATTCCCCAATACGCAATACACGACTCCATGTCTACCACCGCTAGGCCCATTCTGGCTTTTTCGATAGCCCACTGCTTCTCACCTTTTTCAATAACCGAAATCCCCTCCTCGCTTAGCGCCCCTGTAGGGCACACAGGCATACAAGGAATATCAACACACATGTAGCAAGGCGTGTCTCTTGGGATAAAATAAGGCGTGCCTAATGGCTTTTGCGTTCCTGGCGTTGCAAGCATCAAGGTGTCATAAGGACAGGCTGCTACGCACTGTCCACACCGAATACACAGCTTCAAAAAATCCGCCTCAGCGCGCGCTCCAGGAGGTCGCAAAAGCAAAGGTGCCGCCTTTGCCTCCACAAGGTACCCTGTCCACACCATCCCTCCCAAAGCGGACAAACCCACACTCTGCGCCATCAAGGAAAGAAACTTTCGGCGTTCGGTGATTGTTCGCTTTGTTTGATTGCTCATGGTTTTTCCTTAAGCTTTATAAATTTTTACGGCGCATTTTTTATAGTCTGTCTCGCCTGAAAGCGGACATGTCGCATCAAGGCATACCTTGTTGATGAAAACCTTCTCATCAAAAAATGGTACATAAATAAGCCCTTTTGGCGTTTTGTTTCGGCCTCTAGTTTCCACCCGTGCTTTGACTTTACCACGACGGCTCTCTACCCATGCAAGGTCACCTTGCTTAAGGCCATACTTTTGCGCATCTTCACTGCGCATAAAGCACAGCGCTTCAGGCACAGCACGGTAAAGCTCAGGCACACGCATGGTCATCGTACCACTGTGCCAATGCTCCAACACGCGCCCTGTACACATCCAAAGAGGATACGCAGTGTCTGGCATTTCGGGGGGATCCATGTAAGGACGGGCAAAAATTTTGGCTTTGTTCTTGAGTCCTTTTGCTGTCGTATCTGTCACACCACGCAAATCTCCTTGCTGCAACGCTTTAGCCAACGTGCCATAAAAGGCAAATTCGCCTGAATTTTCTTTGCGCGCATACGGGTCATACTTGGCATTAAAGCGCCATTGGGTTTCTTTACCATCCACCACGGGCCACTTCAAACCACGCACGCGGTGGTAGGTGTCAAAGTCTGCGAGGTCATGCGCCTTGCCTCGCCCAAAGTAGGCGTATTCTTCAAAAAGGTACTTGTGAATGTTAAAGCCATATCCTTTCCACGGCTTACCATCACTTCCAAGCACATTGCGGCTATCGCCCTTTGATTCGGTGTCATCATATCCTTCGCCCACAGGGTCGTTGGCGGAGAATTTCTTGGCACGTTCATTGCCAAAGAGGATTTCAAACATCGTAGTGTCTTCGGTGTAACCCATGGCTTTGGCTTTGTCTATCATGCTTTCGAGTTTTTGTCCGCCACGCAAGGTGTACTCACCCCACGCGTCCTTGACCGTAAAACGCTTAGAAAGCTCTACCCATTGCCATGTATCACTCATAGCCTGCCCAACAGGAAGGACTTGCTGCTTCCATAACTGGGTTCGGCGTTCGGCGTTTCCGTACCCGCCCCATTTTTCATATATCATCGCTGAGGGCAAGATAAGGTCGGCCACTTTGGCTGAGATACCCGGATACGCATCCGAACACACGATGAAATTATCCATTTCACGTGCCGCCTTAATCCAGTGGTTTGCATTGGCAGTAGTGTGAAAAATGTTACACACATTCACCCACGCGAATTTCACCACGCCATCTTCAATGTCACGAAAAATTTTCATGATGTGTTGGTTGCCTACAGGGTTTAGCGTTCCCTCAGGAATTTTCCACACGTTTTCTACTACTTGGCGGTGCTTTGGATTGGCTGTCATCATGTCCGCAGGAAGTCGGTGGGTAAAGGTACCTACCTCTCTAGCTGTTCCACACGCACTGGGCTGTCCGGTGAGTGAAAACGCGCCGCTTCCTGGCTTTGACTGCTTGCCAAGCAAAAAGTGAATGTTGTACGCAAGGGTATTAACCCATGTGCCACGAATGTGTTGGTTCATGCCCATCGTCCAAAACGAGACAACTTTGCGGTCTTTTTCGATGTATAAATTGGCTAATTCTTGGAGTTTGGCTTTGTAGCTTTCCAAAGACTCATCAGGATTTCCTTTGGAAATCTTGGCCACATAATCTAGCGTGTAAGGTGCAAGAAATTTTTTGTACTCTTCAAAAGAAATCTCCCAGTGCTTCAAGCCCGCAGGCTTATGTTCCATCACGTCGCCCTCTTTATAGCCAAAAGGCTCAAGGGATGGGGCTTCTTTGGCCGAGACGATGGTTTTCATCTCTTTGCCGACGGTTTCCATTTCCAAAGCGCTGTATTTGCCCTCTTTGATGGACTTTTCATCACTGCGACGCATGCCGTAGCCAATATTCACAGGCTGTGAAGCAAAAACGATGTATTTGTTTACAAAATCCCAATCAATAGCCTCGGGGTGGTTGTACACAATCTCTCTGGCAATGTAGTTAAAAATGGCCAAATCGGTACTGGGTGAGAAAATAATCTCTGTATCAGAAAGGTCAGACCCTCGGTGGGTGTAAGTAGAAAGGTTGATGACCTTGACGCGCTCTGGTGCGGTAAGTTTGCGATCGCTGACGCGTGACCAAAGAATCGGATGCATCTCCGCCATGTTTGCTCCCCATGTGACGATGGTATCGGTGAGTTCAATGTCATCATAACAGCCCGCTGGCTCATCAATCCCAAAGGTTTGATAAAACCCAACAACCGCCGAAGCCATACAATGGCGCGCGTTGGGGTCAATGGCGTTTGAACGAAACCCGCCTTTCATCATCTTTTGCGCCGCACAGCCTTCCATGATGGTGTACTGGCCTGAAGCAAACACGCCTACGCCCTCGGGGCCACTTTCTTTGAGGGCACGTTTGATGTTTTTTTCCATTTCATCAAAAGCACGCTCCCATGAAATGGGACGGAACTTGCCGTTTTTATCAAACTCGCCTTTGTCGTTGGTGCGCAAAAGTGGCTGGGTTAACCGGTCAGCGCCGTACATGATTTTGGCATTAAAGTAGCCTTTGATGCAGTTAAGGCCACGGTTCACAGGAGCCGCTGGATCACCTTTGACTGCTACAATCTTTCCTTCTTTAGTCGCAACCATGATCCCACAACCGGTACCACAGAAACGACACACAGATTTATCCCAACGCCACCCCGACTCTGCTTGTGCAGCGGCCGCGCGCGCCTCGCTGGGAACACTAATACCTACAGCAGCCGCAGCAGTAGCAGCAGCCGATGTTTTGAGAAAGTCTCTTCGTGAAAGGGACATGAAAACCTCCTGGTTTTTGGGTTACGGCACATTGTAACCTTTAGCCAAAAGGCAAAGCTATGACTTAAGTCAAGCCCTCCTATGCTCTTCCAATACTTTTAAGGGGAAACACTAGAAATCAGCGGGTTTGCTTGGCATTGTGCGCCAAGGACGCAAGATTATCCTTGAGCTTGTTGAGCATATTTGAAACATTCATCAAGCTCTCAGTGGATTCGATAGCAATGTCTTCGGTGGCATTCATGCTGTGGCCCAGTTTTTTGCGTGTCTCTTCATCAATCACTAAATCCCGCAATGCTTCTTCAACGTTTTCTGCCAACGCTTGCAATTCACCGATAGAGTTTTCCGCGCGTTTGATGGCTTCTTCGGAAGAGCGCATCGCCACACTTACCTTGCCAACATACGCTTGCAAATACGAAGAGGCTTCTTGAAGTTCAGTCTCCATACCTTCGGGCACCGAAACAGTTTCGGGTGTTGCCCCTTCAATGTTGGCCAAACGTTTAGCGCGATCTACAAATCGGTCGATGTTAGACACCATGTCGCGAACCAAAACAAAGGTGTATAAAATAACCACCATTGCCATAATCCCAATAAAAAAGAGGCTATTAACCAAGAGTTGGTTTTTATTTTCACTATGCTCAGTGTAGAGCCATACTGCTTCGTCCATGTTGTCTAAAATACGTACATTATTGCGGTTTACATAAGCAATGGAGGCATTTATAGCACGCTCCACTTCTAGTAAATGGGTCACATAAGTCTCAAATTCACCCCAATACTGCTGTAAATGCACCACCGCCCCGTGCACGTCGGGGTGGCCTTGGATGGTCGCATCTTGCGCAAACATAGTGAGGGTTTCATCGTATAAGGCCTTTGCGTTGACAAATAAAAAATAATCCTCCCGATTGTCTGTGCGCAAATACCGCTCTATAAACAACCCCATGCGCTGGGAGAGCATCCGTTGGCGGCCTGAGAGGTCGATATATACCCCCTCCAAGTTCTTGGCGACCATCTCTTGTACGATTTTATCAGACATATTCAAAAGCAATTCAATGCGTTTACTGAGCACCTCTTTGTCGCTCTTGACACTCAAAATTCCTTTTTTAACGCTTTCGAGCTCTTCTTTAAAAGGCCCCCAGCCTTTGGCAACTTCTTCCAACTTGTTCTCAATTACACTGTTTTGAGGTGCATAAATTCCCCGATCAGAGTTGCCAAAGCGCAGGTCGTTGAGGTTGTTTTCAAACAACTCCATCGCCCCATCAAGTTGGCGAAAATCGTGGCTGTCGCGGTGACGTAAAAAGAAAATTTCTTTACTCATTTTTTGGGTGAGCATCCGTTGCTTGCCCGCAATGTTAATGATAAGCGAATCTTTTTTAGACTTTTCGTTCATGGCAACCACAAGGCCGATGATGAGAAAAATCATCAACGAAAGCAAGCCGCCAACAATGCGCAGTTTGGTGCTAATGCGTGAGGGTTTCATTCCCAGTTCCTATTCATAAATTTCTCTTAACGCGTTTTCGTCGCGGATAATAACACAGTTTTTTTCGATTGCAATCACGCCGTTGCGCTCTAGTTTTTTCAAAATGCGTGAAAGGGTTTCGGGCTGAATGTGTAGCATGTAGGCAATTTCGTGTTTTTTGAGGGTATTAAAATTTTCCAAATCACTCACAATCATGTGCGCCACTTTGGCTGAGCCATCAAATACTACGTCGCGGTTGATGATGCACTGAAGTTGAGAAATAGCCCGAAAAGACTCTTTTAATATGCGTTGCATAAGTGCGGGTGTGGCTTTTAGCACCGCACGAAATGCCTCGCTCTCAAAAGACAATACTTCGCTATCTTGGGTAAATTCTGCGTTGGCATAGCAGACAAAACAGTGGTCTTGGCAGATTTTTGCCACATCAAACACCAAGGTGTTAGCACCCAAATGGTAAAGGAAAATTTCATTATCGTAACGGTCAACTTTGTAAAATTTCACTCCGCCATATACAATAAAATGCAAATAAGGGTCTTCTTCTTTTTCATAATAGAGGGTCTCGCCGCTAGCATGGTGGGAGATCTTGCAACAGGCGCACAACTGCTGCAAGATAGACTCATCTAGTCCTGAAAAAAGAGAGATCGAATCTAAGAAAACAGGAGAGATTTGACTTTGCATTATGCTCCTTATTGTTCGTGCCTTATTGTAGCAAAATGCTTTTATGCTTTACATGTAAAGCTTATTTTTCTTCAAAAACTGTCTCTTCAAGTATAATTTTATACACATACCCTGAGCCAAAATCTTTATCCACGCTCACTTTTCCCTTGGCAATTACAATGTCGCCCACTTCTGGCAATGCCAAGGAAGTAGCCACAATGCGCCCTACTTCATCTCCTGTGCCTGTGCCATCTTGCAAATGAATCCAGTTTTTACCCATAATATTTTGCGATGCTTTGACAACTTTTGCGCGAATCTCCACGGTTTTTCCTGCGTATTCTTTGCGTTTTTCCATAGCTTCTTGGATGCTCAAAGTTCCCTTTTGCGCGTAGGGTGATGTAGCAACTTTTTCGGTGATAAAAGCCAAATGTTTTGCCTCGTCTTCTTGGGTGCGGTACTGAAAATCGCTGGTAAAAATCACATCTTCAAAGGTTTGCCCTAACGCCTTGCTCTCGTACGTGGGCATCGCGATTTCCTCTTTGAAACGCATCCACGCCCCCACAGGCAAATTACTACGTGGCGTCACCACCCAATACTGACGCGCACCATTTTGAATGCCATAATACGTATAGCTTCCCGCATGCAACACATGATTTACCTGCGCTTCGTGAATTTTTGCCTCAGAAGCAAAAGCGACACAAGCGCCAAGAAACAGACCCGCAAGGGTTTTTTTAAAACTATTTTTCATGTTATTCCTTGTTGATATAAGATTGATTTTTATAGGCTGCCCCAGCCAACACGGCCACCGCGCCCAAGATTCCAAATACCCACGCAGGAAGAGGCACAGGGTCCCCTGTGGCATACGAATGCAATCCTGCGAGGTAAAAATTTACCCCAAAATAGGTCATTAAAATCGACCCAAAGGAGAGAAGAGAGAGAAGGGAAAAGCTAAACACACTGTAAAGCTTTGGTAAAAACCGCCAGTGCACCACAAGGGCATACAAAAGAATGGATACAAAAGTCCACGTCTCTTTGGGGTCCCATCCCCAATACCGCCCCCACGACTCATTAGCCCAAATACCACCAAGAAAATTCCCGATAACCAAAAGCGTCAAGCCAATGATGAGCGCGATTTCATTCACCCACGCCAAATACGCCACATTTTTTTGCTTTACATGTAAAGGTTTGGCTAAGGCCAACAGGAGCAAACTCATGGCGCCCAAAAGAGCCCCAACGCCCAAAAATCCGTAACTTGCCGTAATAACAGAAACATGTACGCTAAGCCAAAAAGAGTGTAGCACAGGCACCAAAGGAGTGATTTGAGGATCAATGTTCCCCAAATGTGCCACCAACATAAAAATACCTGCGAGTAACAACGCCGCGCTTAATCCAAAAAACGAACGGCGAAACAGCACAAGCCCCGCGAGCGCGCACGACCACGCGATGTAGACGATGGACTCGTAGGTATTGCTCATAGGAATAAACCCACCCACATACCACCGCAACACAATCCCGCCAATATGCGCCACAAACAACGCCGCCAACGTGCCAAAGAGCGCACGGTGCAACCATGTTTTTGGGCGATTGCCCCCAAGATACACAAAAGCCAAAACCAAACTCAACACCCCAAGCCCCACATACCACCCAATCAAGCGGGGGAAAATCCCCAAGCGATTAAGCCACAACTCTGCATGAATGCGGGCAGAGCTCAACAAGTAAGGCTCTCCAAATGTTTTGGCGTAAGTTGCAATTTCATCCAAAGGCTCCATCGCTCCTGCGTAATCGCGGGCAAACACACGATCCATGAATCGCTGGGTCGCACGGTGCATACCGTGGGCTTTTTGAGCCCACATGGCATCCATACTCAGCCACGGAGCGTGTACATCTTCGGGGTCTGGAAAAAACCGAAACAACGCCCCATAAAAGCTCATAATAGCCACATTCAACCGCTCATCCACGCGAATCAACTCTTTTTCATAAGTGCCACGGTTGGCGGGTCTGGTTTGGTGGGCTTGGTGGACCAAGACTTCCAACTTATACACATTACCCCGAAAAAAATCTTCAAATTTCGCTAAAGAGGTCTCTGGGGATAAGCCAATAAGTTCTTTAACTTTAGGGTCTTTTACCTTAATGAGGGGTAGGCGTTTCCAAAGGCGTTGATGGGTGAGCATCCCTAGCACCACTTGGTTAGCACTCATGCCAAAGTAAGTCTCTTTTCCCGTAAGTTTGCGCAAAATCTCGCGGTTGAGTGTGTCCATGGGCTTCATGCGCCCCGCACGCGTTTGCACTACTAGCTCCCCAAACGCTTGGGCCAGAGCCACAGAGCCTTTTTTATGCTCCTCCAAATAGAGCTCTTCGTAGGTTTGGGCTTGCAAGGGCGCGCTAAGGGTAAACAACAGCAACACACCAAGGGCGGCTTCGTGGGCACGCACTTTAGCCATGAGCGTACGCACCCGTGAGCGCGGGTCCAAAAGGTTCCATATCAGGCCTAAAAACAAGAGTCCATACCCTGCGTACGTGGGCCATTTACCAGGGTCTTTATTGACCCACAAAATGCTTCCGTGTTCATCATAAGAGCTTTGGTAAAAAGTGTATCCCTTAAGACGCAAAGGGGCGTTCATGCCGACGGGGTAACTTTGGCCTTCAATACGTACCTGGCTACTGTATGTCGCGGGCGAAGCGCCTCCGGGGTAATAGACAATCTCAAATTCTTCAAGTTCCACCGCAAAAGGTAGGGGCACAAAAGCTGCACCATACGAAAGCGCTACATGCATGTCGCCGAGGGTAAAAATCATCGGTTCTGCCATTCTTAAGGCGTATTCCTCTAGGTGCACACGGCGCGTAATGTCTTTATAAAACAACTCCATCTCAAGGGTCGCCTTAGTCGCTAAACCTTTTTTTTCAATCTCCACACGCTTTACATGTAAACGTACTTTTTGGCCCTCAAATTCGACACTTTTGCCAAAGGAGTTATACCATGCGTTTGCAGTATAGGCAAAGGCATGGGTTTGGGTTTTTCCTTCTTTATTTAAGGTCAAAGCAATGCTGTTTTGCGCACTTAAAAAGCCTTGAACCCTCTCGCCCTGGGGCAAGTTTAGCACCCCTTCCACACCAAAATACCGCGTCAATGCCGCGCCTAGTATGATAAGCACAAAGGCTCCGTGAAAAAGAAAACGTGGCACGTGGCGCACCATGCGTGTTTTGAGCATCACAGCCACCATGTTGAGACACAACAGCGCCAAAAGCAACTCAAACCACCACGCTTCATACACCCCCACGCGCGCGGTGGATGTGCCATAATCATTCTCTACAAAAGTCGCCACACCTGCACTTATTCCAAGAGTTAAAAACAACACTAGCATCAACCAAAAAGAACCTACTATGCGTTTTACCATTTGCTCGCTTTCATTTTTAGCACTTTTTAGCTTTACATGTAAAGCTAAAAACTACACTATCCCCAAGGAAAACCCTTGGGGATAAAAAACAACTATTTCTTTTTAAAGTACGAAGATTCCAAATCTACGTCTTTACGGTTTGCTTCATCTAGCAACCCTTTGGCTTTAGCCTGTTTGTGCCACTCTTTTTCAAGAGTCTCTTTAAACTTCATCTTCGCCTCAATCTCTTTTTGCAAGTTTACGCCTGCAAGAGTTTGGGCTTTTTCTTTGGTGTCAAAATCAGGTGCCATGTATTGGGCATCACCGTATTTTGCCAAAAGACGTACAAGAGAAATACGCGCTTGTTGGGCTTTTTCACTAGCGTCCGCGAGTAACCGTAAGGTCTCTTCAGGTGCGTGGAAAAATGACCCGTGACTCGCAATAGCGTAATCCCAACGCCATTGTCCATGGCGAAGCAAGGTACGAATCTCTTTGAGCTCTTCGTCTGTGGCGCCAAGCTCCATTGCACGGCCTGTTTCTAGGTGTGCTTTAGCTAGGTTATCCATGGAAATTTCCATCAAGAACTCTTTGCGCTCAAATTTTGTATGAACAATTTCGCGCAATTTATCTTCGCTTTCACGGTGGCAGGTCATACAACTGCGGTCCATGTTATCCAGTGGGTTTCCGATTTTGTGATCAGAATATTTCACTGAACCTTCTTGGGTGTAAGGCATGTGGCAATCGGCACATGAAACACCTTTTTGGTAGTGAATGCCTGTTTTTGCAATCTCATAGCCAGGGTGTTGGGCTTTGAGCATTGGAGTTTTGGAGATTTTGTGCGTCCAATCACTAAAGTCGATACTATCGTAATAGCGCTCCATTCCCTCAGCAGTTAATCCTTCATGCCATGGCAAGGTAACCACCATCGCTGTTTGGTCTTTGCCTGCTTTGTCGGTGTACTCGGTTTTTTTGAAATAATACTCAGAGTGGCATTGCGCGCACACTAAAGAACGTTTTTCTTGGTGTGTTGCATCTTCAAAGCGGGGAAGCCCAGCCACTTCAAGACCACGGTTAAGGTACTCTCGTCCCATGGCAAGCTCAGCAGTTTTGGGATTATGACAATCCAAACACCCTACACTGTTGACCGCTTCACTACCATAACGCGCCCATTTTCCTGTAAAGTACTCAAGCTCGCCATCTTCTTCCATCAAACGCACTACATCAGGAGATTTACACGTCCAGCACGCCGTAGGAAAAGGACCTGTTAGATCATCCACCGGTGCACCCGTGCGCAACGAATTGACATTATCTTGCACCGCATAGTAATGGCCGCGCGGTGAATTGTAGTCAATCGAAAATCGGTACCCTGCCCAAATCACAGGCAATTGGGGTTTTTTCTTGAGCAAATCTTCCATCTCGTCGCCCTCTTTGGTACGTTTCCAAGAATCGTACTGGCGGGGATAGTATTTTGCCCACTCTGAACTCACTGAAGCATTTGCAGGAATCCCCTGTACTTCATTCAGCGCCACGCGCTCTGCTTCTCGCGCATTGATATTGCTTGTTAAAAACGCCATTGAAACAATCGCTAACAATGATGCTACAAGCAACAATTTAAATTTTTTCATCAACACTCCCTTTTATAGTACTTCTTTAACGCCCAAGTTATTTGGCGTTGTTGTTAGTCCTCGCACCTTCCCGTGAGGCACGCCCTTATGGCACTCCCAGCATCGTCTCCCTGTATCCACACTTGAATCATCAAAGGTGTGGTACTTGTCTGCATTGCTCACTAGCGTCGAAGTAAGGCTTGCATGGCAGGAGATACAATTCTCTTGCACACGCCTTGCGCCATCATCGCTGATTTTGATGCTGTGGTCAAAACTCTGCAGCGTAAAGGCAACTGAGTGATTCCAGCCATCAACCGCTTTAGCGATGTATTTGTCCACAAAATCCCCGCGCGGCAAATGGCAATCTACACAGGTTGCGTTTCCAAAATGCGCACTGTGTTGCCATGTGGCGTATTGTGTGTTCATAACATGACAATTGATGCACGCTTTAGGATCGCTAGAGAGGTAGGAGAGTGCTTTTGATGCATGCACTGTGTAGGCAAACATTCCTACAGCAAAGATAAATGCACCCAATGCACTAAATATAAGGAATTTATTTGGTTTCAACATTCCCTCCTTGATTTGAATTGGTTGCCTGTGGCAACGCCGCCGCTTTCCCCTTGGGTCTCGCGCCTCCTCTTTCGCAAACCCAACGATTTTTGATTGGTAACACTTCTTACCAATACATGCGGGATTGTACTGGATTGACGAAGAATAAATCATTGACTTAGGTCAATGAAACAGAAAAATGTTATCAAATAGTTTTAAGCTTTAATTAAAAATTATCTTGGAAAAAGCTCTACATGTAAAGAAAAGGAAGGGATTTTAAAAAGCATACCGCCAAAAAAAACAAAGCGGCTACCTGACGAAAAATAAAAAAGCTTCCCGCAAGAAGCCTACTCAAAAATCTGGCGTAGTTTTTCCCCATCAAACTGTGTAATCCGCAACGTTTCGTCCATGCTAATCAGACCTTGTTGTTTGAATTTCGTTAGGGTGCGTGAAAGGGTTTCGGGAGTAAGATTCACAAGGGATGCAATCTTGGTGTGTTTAAAATCCCCAAAAAACTCCGTATGCTCGATAATAAACTTCGCCACCTTGGCTTCAGAGGTGAGGATAATCTCCTTGTGTACTACTTCGGACATGATTTTTAGCTTTGCAGAGAGGGATTGGATGATTTTAAAGGAGAGCTCAGGGTTATTAAGCAGCTCTTTCTTAAAGGTTTCATATTCGATTTTAAGCACTTGCCCATCCACCATAAACTCAGCTGTAGCAGGATAGGGAATGGCTTCAAAGTTAGCCAACTCAGCCACAAAAGAGATGGGGTAAAACTGGTGCAAAAAAATCTGCGTCCCTTTGAAATTGGTCTTATAGAGTTTTAACACCCCATCAAGGAGTACATGTAAATACGTCGGTTCTTCTCCCTCAAAAAAGAGAATCTCCCCTTTTTGATAAGACTTCACCGTACTAATGCGTTCCAAAATCGCCAAATCTTCTTGGCTAAGTTTTGAAAACAAGGGGATTGTTTGTAAATCAACCATTAAAAATCCTTTATCCGAAACCTTACAGAGCAAACCCTTAAAAAGAGTTAATTTGTCCTAAACTCCTAGCGCAACGAGCCCGCGCACTCCGTCGATAAACATTTGCACTGCCAACATCAAGAGCAACATTCCCATGAGCCGCTCTAGTGCCATTAGACCCTTGGGCTTTAATACTTGGAGTAAAAAAGGCGAAAGCAGCATCACAACCGCCGAAAATAGCCACGCCAAAAGAAGTGCACCAAAAAGCGTTCCCGTGGCCTCAGCGTGGGCACTAGAGAGCACCAACAACGTCGCTAGCGCCGAAGGGCCTGCCACTAAAGGCATCGCAATGGGCACCACAAAGGGTTCTCCTTCTTTGCCATACAAGCTCGCACTCCCCGCCTCTCCTGGAAAAATCATCTTCACCCCAATGACAAAAAAGATGACCGCCCCTGCGATGCGCACCGCTTCGGTTTCAAGGTGCATCATGGCTAAAAAACTTTCACCAAAAAACAAAAAGAGGGCCAAAATCACTAGGCCAATGGCCATCTCTCTAGCGATAATCCGCCGCTGCCTCTCTTTGGGAATTCCCTTTAAAATACTCAAAATCACGGGCACGTTTCCAAAAGGGTCCAACACAAATACCAGTAAAATTGCTGTTGAGAAAAGGGAAAAATCACCCACAAAATCTCCTTAGTTAATTCTTTATTTACTGTTTATTTAGACGCTGTTTAACTAGGGGGATTATACTTCACTTGTCCAAACAAAGCAACACCCTTTTTGTAAATCAAGAGCCCCACCCGCCAATCGGGGCTCTTGTCTTTTTCCCCTCTTTTATCTTTCCCTCTTAACCTTTCCCTTACGCAAATCCGTTATAATGGCAAACATTTAATTCCAAAGGATACTTATGCCTATTTATGTCGTTGGCCACACCAATCCCGATTCAGACTCCATCTGTGGCGCCATTTCCCTTGCGTACCTTAAAACCCAACTCGGACAACCCTGTATGCCTGCACGCCAAGGAGAAATCAGCCCTGAAACGCGCTTTATTTTGGAAAAATTTGGCGTAGAAGCCCCTGCGCTTAAAACCGAATACGCAGACGAAGAGGTCTACATCGTGGACCACTCCGACCTTGCCCAAAGCCCCAAAGACATCAAGCAAGCGACCATTCTTGGCATCGTCGACCACCACAAACTGGGTGACCTCACGACCGACACACCCCTAGAGTGTTGGATTCGCCCCGTGGGATGTTCTAACACCATCATCAAGCAAATGTACGATTACCATAATGTGGAAATCCCCAAAGACATCGCAGGCATTATGCTCTGCGCCATTTTAAGCGACACAGTTATTTTCAAATCCCCCACCTGCACCCGCGAAGACACCAAAGCCGTCAAAGAGCTCGCCAAAATCGTCGGACTTGAAGACCCACGCGCCCTTGGCATGGAGATGTTCATAGTCAAGTCCGCGGTTAAGGGCACAAGTCCAAGAGAGCTCATCATGCGCGATTTTAAAGACTTTAACATGAGCGGTTCCATGGTGGGCATCGGGCAACTCGAAGTGGTAGATTTGAGTGTATTCGATGAAATGAAAGAGGCACTCTTCGCCGAACTTGAAGTCATGAAAAACGAAGCAAACCGCCACAGCATCATGCTTCTTTTGACCGACATTATCACTGAAGGTTCGCAACTTTTGTGCCTCAGTGACGCCCCTGAAAAAGTCGAACACGCCTTTAACACCACCCTTGAAAGCCGCCAAGCGTGGCTTCCTAAAGTCCTTAGCCGCAAAAAACAAGTGGTGCCCTTCCTCGAAAAGGTATTTGCCTCTTAACCCCTCAAAAGGGCTGGGTAATTCTCAGCCCTTTTCTTTTTCTTTTTCTTTTAAGGAACAAAACTGTTCCTCTTTTAGAACTTCGTAAGATATATCCAACTAAAATAGTTGTCTATATCTCCAAAATAGCGAGGTTCCCATGCAGCGACGGACATTTAACAAAGTGTTGGGCTCAGGTTTGTTGGTGGCGGCTTCCCCGTCGCTTATTAAAGGACTTTTATTTGCCAACGATGGCACACTCTTTGCCAGTTACGAAAGAGCTTTGCTGGTGGATGAAAAAGGTGAGCCTGTTCGCCTTGGCGCCCTTGCCACAGAAGTGCCTTACGTATTTCACTACCCTCATATTGCCACACCCTGTTTTCTCATCAAGCTTCCAGAGCCCCTCAAGCAAGAGGTTGCCCTAAAATCTTCTTCTGGAGAAACCTATCTTTGGAAAGGCGGTGTGGGCAAGGAAAAGAATGTGGTTGCTTTTAGCGCCATCTGCTCCCATGCGCTCACGCATCCCAACCCAGAAGACAGTTTCATTACCTATGTTCCCAAAGGTGGACAAACCATGGCTTATGACAAAGGTGGTGTAGTGGTCTGCTCTTCTCATCTTTCGGCTTTTGACCCAAAGCAAGGCGCTAAAAGCGTAGCAGGGGAGGCCAAAGACCCTCTTGCCTCTATCGTGCTTGAATACGACGAAGCCAATGATAAAGTCTATGCTTCTGGCGTACTGGGCATGGAGATGTTCCATCAGTATTTTCGTATTTTCCGCCCACAACTGGCCGACAGGTTTCAAAGCGCGCGCAAGGCGAGACAACTTGTCAAAGTTTCCACCGCCACAGTAACGCTGAGTGCATTTACAAAAGAAATTATCCAATACTAAGGGGAGATGATGAAAACAATGATAACATTGGCACTCGCCATGATGCTTAGCACCGCATTAAGTGCTGCCCAGTACACCAAAAAAGAGCGTTTAGAAGATATGCGAGCCATGACAAATGCTCTAGGCCACATGCAAAAAACCCTTGTTGGGCAGTGCAAAACCTGTCTTTATAAAGGTGCGGAAGAGTTAGTGTTGGCCCTTCGCGCTCTTGACTCAGTAGATGTAGAGGACTATTTGCCAAAAGAGCAAGCCAGTGCGCACAAGTTTGCCACCAAAACCGCCAAAAGCATCAAGGTGTACACAAAAGCCATGGTGAAAGCGTATGATGAAAAAGATTATTTTGAAGCTATTGACATGTACGGACTCATCTTAAACCAATGCGCCTCATGCCACATGCGAGTAAGGGACTGGAACAAGTAGCCAGTCCCATTGTTTGGGGTCTTACACCCCAAACATATCGCTCATAATCCCTCGGTACCACTCCCTTGTAGCCTTGCCAAGTTGCGGCGTTCTGAATTTTCCAGTTGTGGCATCCTTAGGCACAAAACCCTTGCCTAGCAAACCTCCATTTTCAAAGACAAACTCATGAGTAACCATAATTGCCTCTTCCGGATCGGCCCCCACCATAGAGTAGCACATGTTGGCATTTTTAAAAGGAATTCCAGCCATTTCATCTACCGATTTGCCCGCAAGGCGTAGGGCAATATGGCTACCTGCACGCTTACCAGCCCAGTTTGCCGCCTGACCACTAGCAGGAACACCGTGCCCCACACAATCCCCAACCACATAAACACTAGGGTCACTCACAGAGACAAAACCTGCTCCCTTAAGCCGCGCGCCACCCCAAGCATTTGTCTCAATACCTGCCATGGCAATCACTGGATTGGCTTTGTTTTGGGGAATAAGATTCAACACCTGATAAGGCAAAACGTGCTCTTTGATGTTGAAGTTATCGTCTTCTGTTGTGTAGACAATCTCTTTAGCATCCAAATTAACGTCTTTAATCTTAACCTCTCCAACAAAAACAATGCGGTCTTTAAAGAGGTCATTGAATGCTTCTTTAAACGCACCTGCTTTGGCTTGAGGCTCATTGGCCGCATCTAAAATAATCACCTTGCCTTCGATGCCTTCTTTCTCCATATAATGTGCAATCATGCACGCACGCTCATAGGGTGCGGGTGGGCAGCGGTATTTACCAAAAGGAACCGTAATAACCACATCTCCATCATCCATTTGCTCCAATTGGCGCTTTAGCGCAAGGTGCTCATTGCCCGCAAGCATTGCCGAAGGCGCTTCTTGGGCTACCCGAGCAATTTTAGCGGCATCCCACTGAGGAAATTGTTGGTCATAAGCATAGGCAATCCCTGGAGAAAGCGCCAAAATATCATAGCCTATAGTTCCATGGCTCGTGGTAACAGTTTTTTTAGCCCTATCAATACCTAACACTTCGCACTGGATAAACCGATACCCAAACTCTTGAGCTGGCCCGTAATAATCCCGCGTCAACACATTCAAATCCGCCCCATCCATTTCCGCAAGGTAGGTATTGGAAAAAGGGCACGAAAAGAAAAGGTCGCGACGCTCTAACACTACCACTTCACTCTCAGGATTGTTCTGGCGTACAGATTTTGCAAGGGCAAGCCCTCCAAATCCACCACCAACTACCACTACGCGGTTTCCTTTTGGGGCAGGCATCAACGTTGGTTGTGTTTTTTGTTTTTCCTTTGGAGTTTTTGGTTCTATCAAAGAGCTACATCCGCCTACTGCAGCAGCAACCACACTTAAGCCGCCGACTTTTAATACGTCTCTACGATTTAATCCCATGTCTCACTCCTTATAATGTTAAGTAAACTTGTCACCATCATAACCCTTTTTCATTGAAATAATTGTTAAACTAATACAATAATATCACTCAACAATACTAAGCTTTACCAAAAAAGACTCATTAAGAATCTCTTGCTATAATACCCACCCATTTAACCATGTAAAACCTTTACATGTAAACCCCATTTAACAGGATACAAATGTACCGATTTGCCCTCTCTCCCACAGAAGATATGCACCTAGGCAACCTTCGCGTTGCACTGCTTAATTACCTGTGTGCCAAAAAGGATGGGGCGCGTTTTCATGTGCGCATTATGGATAACAACAAGGCGCGCAACGGAGATGGCAAAGACCAAGAGATGCTAAACACGCTTGCCGTTTTTGGCATCGCTTATGACGTCTTGCATTACCAAAGCGAAGCCCTAAAATTCCACCACCAATGTGCCGCCTCCTTACTCTCAAATGGCAAAGCTTTTTCGTGTTTTTGTACCTCTCAAACCCTCAAAACCAAAGAAAAAATAGCTAAAAGCAACGGTGAAGCTTACTTGTACGATGGCACGTGCGAAACCCTAAGCAACGAAGAGGTGCTTAACAACGAAGGGCCCTTTACGGTGCGCATCAAAGCCTCAACCCAAAACCCCGAACGCTTTGTCCTACTTCACCACGACAAAAGCCCTACGGAAGATTTTGCTTGCGCGGTGGATGACATGCTCCAAGGCGTTGGCGTGGTGCTTGATGACGAAGAGTGCGTGGCACGAGCGTCCAAGCACGAATACATCCGCCATAGCCTTGGGTTTAATGAAACCTTACGCACCGTTGCATTACCCGTCCTCTTAAATACCAAAGGCGAAAAAATGGGTGCTCAAGATGACGGGTGGCGAGTGGACTGGTTACTAGAACAAGGGTTTTTACCCCAAGCCATCAGCAACTACCTTCTTTTGCTTAGCACCAACGCCCCTTGCGAACTCTTCACCGCCGAAGAGGCACTGGCATGGCTTGATGCGAGCAAGGGCTTTGCTCCTAGCGCACCCTTTGACATACGCACCTTGCGCCACCTCAACCGCGAACACCTCTTGCGCATGGAAGATGCGAAACTGGCTGCGTTGCTGGACTTTTCGGGAGCCGATTTTGGAAAATTGGCTAAAATCTACGCCAAAGAAGCCCCAACGCTAAAAGAGCTTAAACCCAAACTTCACGCCATCTTTTCCCCAAAAGTCCCGCCAAAGGGCGCCGAAGAGGCGTTTAAAACCTTACAAAATGCCCTGCTTCAAGCACCCCATTGCCAAACCCTTGAAGTGCTTAGGGCACACCTTGAGCTTACATGTAAAGGCGAAAGCTCTCTTGAGCTTTTGTATGTTCTGCTCACAGGCTCTTCCCACGGGCCAGCACTTGAAGAACTCTACCCTCTTATCACCCCATACCTAAAGGAGATTGTCCGCTCATGATTTTTTCAACACTTATCGAAGCTATCGCACAGATACTACACATGGTGATTACTATCTATATCTGGGTTATTATTATTGCTGCCCTTATCACATGGGTACGTCCTGACCCTTACAATCCCATTGTTCAAGCCCTTATGCGCCTCACGCAGCCTGTGTATGCCTTTATTCGCCGCTACATTCCCACAGTCATCGGCGGGATTGATTTGGCGCCTATTATTGTGATTTTAGGATTGCAGTTTTTAGACCTGTTTCTTGTAAAGTTACTTTTTGGGTTGGCTAATGGGCTTTAACCGCGTCGGGTCTGTTTTACTTGCGGGGTCTTTGTTTACATGTAACCTTTTTGGGGTAGCGCTGAGCATTGAAATCCTAAGTGCCTACCCCAGAAGCCTCGCAAAAGATTATTACATACACCGGTACCTCACCGAAAACAACCCCACGGGCGCGGAAGCTTGGGAACTTTTAGGCCAAGTCAGTCGCATGAGCAATACCTTGCTTTACGCCTTTGGGGACACCGTAGAAGAGCCTGGGTTCAAAGAAGCCATTAGGTGTTTGCGCTTAAAAACAGAGGATTTCATCAAAGCCTCTGTGGATTGCCAAGCCATTCGCGCTACGCCTTATGTGATGCTTTCTTTGGAAAAAAGCCAACAAGAACGCCTAAAAACACGCCTCCAAAAAGCCTATCCTGAGCTCTTTTCATGGCTTGACCCCTTGCTCTCAACCACGCCCCTTCAAGCAATGCTTGAAAACGAAACCAAACACTTTCTCTATCTTTACACAAGTGGTGGCGAAGCGTTTCGCAAAGAGGTGCTCAACCAACCTCTTTCAGAAGAAACCCTCCTTACCCTGAGCACCCAACCGCTGTTTGAACGCTTTCTTACTCAGGTGGTTTTTGAACGCACCCAGACCAATGTAGCCGCTTCATTGCTAGCACTTTCCCCTCAAAAGGCTCCTTCTCTTTCGGGTCAGAGTGCCTTTTTGCTGGGCCTTAACGCCCTTGAACAAACACAAAAAGAGCTTGCCCTTGCTTGGTTTGACGCGAGCTTTAAAAGCGCCTACAACCGCCAAGACAAAGACAGAGCGCTTTTTTGGAGCTATCTTCTCACCAAAGAAGAAGCTTACCTCAAAACCCTAACCCAAAGTTTTGAGCCCAACCTCTACACCTTGGCCGCCCGTGAGCGCTTGGGTGCAGAGGAATTTGAAGTCGCTTCGCCTACGCCAACTGTTTCTGCGCTGAAAAACTACTCCATCACCGACCCATTTACGTGGCGGCTAACGCTGGAACACATCAGAAAAAGTGAAGATTTAGGAGTCTTTTCTGAGCGTTTTTTCACCGAAGAGACTCTGCCTCAATACGCCTTTATCAAAGAGCGACAAGAGCGTTTTCAAACCCCTTATTTCATCACGCCTTACGCGCAACATCTTGAAGGGCTTGCCCCCAAACGCAAAGCACTCATTTTAGCCATCGCCAGACAAGAGAGCCGTTTTATTCCCGCTGCAGTTTCTACTTCATACGCCCTTGGCATGATGCAGTTTATGCCTTTTTTGGCCCGCGACATTGCCAAAAAAGAAGGAATAAAATCCTTTGACATCGACCACATGTTTCAACCCAAAATCGCTTACCGTTTTGCGAATATTCACCTTGATTACCTTGAATCATGGCTCTACCATCCCCTTTTTGTAGCATATGCGTACAACGGAGGGATAGGGTTTACAAGGCGCATGTTAACGCGGGGGGATTTGTTTAACGAAGGGCCTTATGAGCCATTTTTAAGCATGGAATTGGTGCCTTACGCAGAAAGCCGCGAATACGGCAAAAAAGTGCTCACTAATTACATTATCTACAGCCGCCAAGCGGGGCTAAATGTCTCTATCTGGGATCTTTTTCAAAGTTTAAGCGAACCTGCCGCAACGGATCGATTTCGATCTGCAAAATAAGCTTATCAGGGTAGCTTAGAGGCGCTTTGATGTGATAATAGTGACTCCAACTGTTTGCCATAGGTAAAAGTTCAAGTAAAGGGCTGTTGTGCTCCAAATACTCCCATGTGGCATTTACATCATTAACTTGTGCACCTAAAATAGGAGCACGGTAAGGGTTCTCACCCCCTTCGTAAAGTGCAATAATGAAATGCTCATGGGTATTTGGAGGCGTTGCCTCATGGATAATGTCGTTTAAGTACGTTCCTACTACTAAAAAACGTTTTTCATCTTCAATGATTTCTGCTTTTTGGGTTTTGGTAATGGCTTGGTTTTTCAACACCACGTCCGTTTGGATTTTTTGCGCGCATCCTACTAAAAAAAGTACTGTCAACCCCAATATTACATACCGCATCACATGCCCCGATTTTTAAAGTGGAGTATTGTAGCTTGTTTGGCGTAAGGAAAGGATTAAAGAGAAGAAGAAGCGGGTTATAAACCTTTTTTTGTTATAATCCCCCAATTTTAAGCACAAAGAGAGTGGTATGAACGCACGCGCCATCGCCTTTTCAGGACC
Source organism: Sulfurospirillum tamanense (assembly GCF_016937535.1). Taxonomy (NCBI): domain Bacteria; kingdom Pseudomonadati; phylum Campylobacterota; class Epsilonproteobacteria; order Campylobacterales; family Sulfurospirillaceae; genus Sulfurospirillum; species Sulfurospirillum tamanense. The sequence goes on from NZ_JAFHKK010000016.1 coordinate 31,614, forward strand.
TTCTAACAGTGGTAAAACAACCGCCATTGTCAAAGTTGCCAATATCCTAAGCCAAACCTACAAGCTCGCCATCATCAAGCATGACCCCAGCGACAAAGCTGTCTTTGACAAAGAGGGAAAAGACAGTTGGAAATTTAGTCAAACGGGTGCAGAAGTTGTGGTCGCCTCCCCTAGTCGCACCACCTATTTTTCCAAACAATCCCGCGACATTGAGGGCATTATTAGCATGCTTGGGGAGTTTGAGATTTTGTTAGTCGAGGGCCTTAAAACCCTTCCTCTGCCACGTATTTCTGTCTTTCGCGACCGCTTAGACCCTGCGTATTTTGACGTCAGCGACGCGTTGGCCGTGGATGAGAGCGTGGATTTAAAAGCGTATGACATCCCCTCTCACTTAGACATCCTTGACCTAAACGACCCCGAGGCCTTGTGCGCGTGGATTTTGGCCCACGCCAAAGAGGTAAGGAGAGAAAATGACTGAGATTTTTGACGCCATCAAACACGCCGCCATTGGCATTAGCCGTGCCATCGTAAACGCCGACACGGGCGCCACAAGCCACACCAACGCCACGGGCGATACCCAACTTAAACTTGATGTCTTAAGCGACCACATCATCGAAGAAGCCTTTGCTTCAGTAACTAGCGTGCAAGCCATCATTAGCGAAGAAAAAGAGGTTCAAACCCCCTTACATGTAAAAGGACGCTACATCGTCGGGTACGACCCATTGGATGGGTCAAGTTTGGTGGATGTCAACCTGAGCGTGGGCTCTATCTTTGGGATTTACGAAGGGGGCATTAGCGGGGCAAACCTCAAAGCCGCCGTGTACGTGGTATACGGCCCTAGGGTCGAGCTAGTCATCGCTCACGAAGACGTGCGGCTTTACCGCCTCACTCCGGAAGGTGCGTTTGCTTTTGTGCGTACCTTGACCTTAAACCCCAAAGGCAAACTCAACGCCCCAGGAGGCACCCAGCAGCACTGGCCTGCCCATCACAAAGCCATGATTGGTGGGCTGTTTGCTCAAGGGTACCGCTTGCGCTACTCAGGGGGCATGGTGCCAGACTTGCACCAAATTCTCCTCAAAGGGGGCGGGTTGTTTTCCTATCCTGCTACGTCTGATGTACCCAAAGGAAAACTGCGCATGGTCTTTGAAGTGTTTCCCTTTGCCTTTGTTTACACCCTAGCAGGCGGCGAAGCCATTGATGGCAACGTGCCTTTACTAAGCCTCACACCTAGCCATGCCCACGACACCACGCCATGCTTTTTTGGTTCCCGTGAAGAAATCGCCACGGTGAGGGCAACCTATGCAAACCACTGAACCTTTAGATGCGTTTGAACGGCGGCTTGATGAAGTCAAGGAGCGATTGCAAGCGTGCCAGAAAGAAAAAACTTACGAGAGTTGCACTCCATGCGACGCCCTCTTTACGTGTACCCTTCGCAAAGAGTACGTTGCTGCTGTATATGACAGCATGGCCAAGGGCCAAGGCGGCGGCTTTGAATTTTAACCCACAGGAAATAGAATGAAATCTTACGTCACTACTCCCATTTACTATGTCAACGACGTGCCCCACATCGGGCATGCTTATACCACCATCATTGCCGATACCATGGCGCGCTATTATCGCCTTAAGGGCAGCGACACGTTCTTGCTTACAGGCACTGATGAACACGGCCAAAAAATCGAACAAGCTGCCAAAGCCAGAGGCTTTACACCAAAGGTGTATGCCGATGAAATCAGTGGTAAATTTAAAGCCTTGTGGGATGATTTTGACATTAGCTACAACCATTTCATCCGCACCACCGACGAAGAGCATAAACGTGGGGTACAAAAAGCCTTTGAAGTCATGCTTGCCAAAGGTGACATTTATAAGGGCGAATACGAGGGCTTTTACTGCGTAAGCTGTGAAACCTTTTTCACTGAAACCCAGCTTTTGGATGATGGCGGATGTCCAGATTGCGGAAAGCCCACCAATCTTGTCAAGGAAGAAAGCTACTTTTTCCGCCTCTCAAACTACCAAGATAAGCTTTTAGAGTGGTACCACAAAGAAGAAAAATGCGTCGTGCCAAAGGGCAAAAAAAACGAAGTGATTAGCTTTGTCAAACAAGGCCTCAGGGATCTCTCCATCACCCGCACCAGTTTTGATTGGGGGGTAAAACTGCCCGAATCCATGAATGACCCCAGACATGTCATGTATGTGTGGCTTGATGCTCTTTTAAACTACATCACCGCCCTAGGATATGGCAAAGACGACGCCAACATGGGCTACTGGCCTGCCTCTGTGCAACTTGTAGGCAAAGACATTTTGCGCTTTCATGCCATCTACTGGCCTGCGTTTTTAATGAGCCTTGACTTGCCTCTTCCCAAACACGTCGCCGCACACGGTTGGTGGACGCGCAACGGTGAAAAGATGAGCAAATCCAAGGGCAACGTGGTCAACCCCAAAGAGGTCGCGGATGCGTATGGACTGGAAAATTTTCGCTTTTTCTTGCTCCGTGAAGTGCCTTTTGGACAAGACGGGGACTTTAGCCAAAAAGCCCTCATCGACCGCATCAACTCCGACCTTGGCAACGAATTTGGTAACCTTTTAAATCGCATCATTGGCATGAGCGGCAAGTACAGTGCGCACGTTATCGACTCTGCCGACGTCAAAAAATTCTACGCCAAAGAGCTCGAAGAGGCACACGTTATCTTGCGTGTCGTGGAAAATTACATCCAAGAAGTGCAAACCAACCGCTACTTGGAAGAGCTCTGGAAAGTCCTCACCCTTGCCAACCAATCCATCACCATCCACGAGCCGTGGGTAAAAATCAAAGAGGGTAAAACCGAAGAGGCCCTCGCCCTCGTGGCCCTCGTGGCCAACCTTTTGGCTAAAGTGGCTGTATTGCTCTCCCCCATCATGCCTCAAACCTGCCAGAAAATCGCCCAAGGGATGCACTTCCCCTTAGACAAGGAGGGCTACGACGCACTCATTGCCCAAGAAACGCTTCTTGCACCTTTTACTATCGAAAAAGTGCCACCTTTGTTTCCACGTATCGAAGAAGAACGCATGGATTCACCCGAGCCCACACCTCCGCCAAAAGAGACTTCCAAGGAAACATCAAAGGAAGCAAAAGTTCCAACCGAGGGGCTTGTGGATGTTAAAGAGTTCTTCAAAAGCCAACTCAAAATCGCCACTATCGTCGAGGCTGAAGAGGTACCTAAAAGTGCCAAACTTCTAAAACTCCAAGTAGACCTAGGCGAGGGCGCAACCCGCCAAATCATCGCAGGCATCAAAGAGCACTACAGCGCCCAAAGCCTTGTGGGAACCCAAGTGTGCATCGTGGCCAATTTAAAACCCGCTAAAATCATGGGGCTTGAAAGCCACGGCATGTTACTTGCAGCGAAAGATGGCACAGGTCTTTGCCTCATGCGACCCGAAACCCCAAGAGAAAGCGGTGCATCGGTAGGATGAGACTTGAAAGCTTGCTTAGACTCACTGAAGGAGAACTTCTCACCACGCCTTCGGTGAGTGCCACAGAAGGGTTTGCGCAAGAGCCTTTACATGTAGAGCGTGGGTTTGCGTATTTTGCGCAAGACAGGCTTATCTCTTCCATTCAAGAAGCCGTAAAGCGTGGTGCTTACGCCATCTTTACCGACAAAGACGTACCCGTTAGTGACCCTGAGATTGCGTGGATTCGCGTTGAGAGTATCGAAATGGCGCTCATCCGTCTCATGCGCTTTGAGATTGCCCACGCCAAACACACCTTTGTGCACCTTTCTCCTCTTGAGTACGCCCTTATGCGTGCGCTCTCTTTGCCAAAGTCGTTGTGTTTTTTGGGCGATTCCCTTGCCCACTCTTTTACTACCATCATGAACGCCGCCGCGCCATTGCATGTCTTTTCCACCAACCGTGCTTTGGTAGAAAAAATCGCCCCCACCTTTGGCAAGCTTCCAGACCCGCAATACGCCCCTAGTCTTTTACAGCACAGTACCCTCTTTCAAAGCAGTTTTACCCATAAGGGGCGCTACTATGCTCACTTGCCACTTTCTTCTTTATTTGTCACTTCTTTTGCACAAGTGGTGGAATTTTTGGACACATTGGGGATTACGTATTCTCCTTATCATTTAAAACCCATCGCGCATTTTGAGCCAATTTTTGTAGACAAGCGGATGCGCATTCATCCTTTTGGCACCACGCGCCAAGCCCTTATTGTAGAGTCTAACCCCCAACTTTTTGCCCAAGAGTTGGCTTCCATCGCGAGCCATTACCCTGAGTTAAAAATGCTTACATGTAAGCCAGAAGGGCAAGCTTTACATGTAAACACAACCCATACCTATGCGCACACTCACGAACTCCTGGGGTTGCAAGATTTTCGCTATGCTTTAGTTTTGGGCAACAAAGAGACCATTGAAGCAACCCTGAGCGACCAGTCTGGGCTAGCCCAATTAACACTCTTTTAGGAAACCCTATGATTACTTTTGAAAATGAAACGGATTTTGTTTTTTCCCTAGAACCCCTAGAGGCCATTGCCAACACCCTTAGCACCCAAGAAGTTGAATTACTTTTGGTTGAAAAAGAAGCCATGCAAGCCCTTAACCTCCAAACACGCGGGATTGATAAACCCACAGATGTGCTAAGTTTTCCCCTAGAGCCTTTTCCCCATGCTCCCCTTGGGAGTATTGTGATTAATCTTGATGCCGTACTGGAGGTGTCCAAAACCCTTGGCCACACGCCTGAAGCAGAGATAGCTTTGTTGTTTATCCACGGTTTATTGCACTTGCTTGGGTTTGACCATGAGAGCGACACAGGACAAATGCGCCAAAAAGAAGAAGAGCTCATTGGTACTTTTGGCCTCCCTCCTAGCCTCATTGTTCGCACGGAGAAGTGATGGAGTATCTTGTTTTTTTAGCATCCATGAGTGCGCTCATTTATGGCGCGAACCGCATCATCGAACAAAGTGAGCACATTGCGTTACGTTTTGGCATTTCCCATTTCGTCATTGGAGCCACACTCATAGCTCTTGGAACAAGTTTGCCCGAAATGGCCACCAGTATTTCTGCTAGCATTCAAGGCAAAGGTGAAATGGCTGTAGGGAATGTCATAGGCAGCACCACCTTTAACATTACGCTGGTACTAGGACTTATTTTTCTCATCGCCAAAACCATCACCCCTAAACGCGACATGTTTGCACACGATAGCGCATGGGCGCTTTTTCCTTTTGTGCTTTTTTTACTCATGGCGTATGATGGCGCTATTGGATTTTTGGATGGGGTGCTTTTTTTGATGATGATGGGGGCTTATTTACTCTTTCTCAACAAGCAAGAAACAGGTCTTGCACACGAAGAGCCAAACTGTGAAAACTTTTCTTTAAAACAGAGTGCTTTTTGGCTTTTACTTGGCTTTGGGTTTGTGATTGTCGGGGCGCATTTCACTATCGACAGTGCGGCGTTGATTGCCCGCAATTTTGGGGTAGATGAGTGGTTGATTGCCCTACTTCTCATCGCCTTTGGGACGAGTTTACCCGAACTCATTGTCAGCATTGTGGCGGCCAAAAAAGGCAATGGTGACATGATTGTGGGCAATATTGTCGGCTCTAATGTGGCCAATTTCACCGTCGTTTTAGGTGCTTCAGCACTTTTTAGCCCGTTGCCTGTTAATTTTGCAACCCACGGTTTTGACATAGCTTGCGCTGGGGCGGCGAGCGTGATGCTTGTGTTTCTCACCGCCAACCGCCTTTATAACGCTTCTGCAGGAATAGGCCTTCTGGCTATTTTTGCCCTGATGCTCATTAGTGGCCTCGGGCAATTTTTAGCCTAGACTTACCACACAAACAGGAGGTGCATCCTCCCACACTTGGGGTAACAACTCCTTCATGAGCGCGTTGTACGCCTCATTGACATCGCTTTCACATCCAATAAACCGATGGGTAATCCCAAGTGCGGGAGCAATGTGGCGCTTGAATATTTTCAAATCCAACTCCCCGTGCAAGGCATTGATGTGGTCTTGGTCTTTGATAAAATAGGTCGGAAATGTTGCTTTTGAAATCAAATATTCTGAGTTTTCATGCACGCTAATACGTGAAAAAGAAGCTAGGCTTTGCCGCAGTGCCTCTGTACGTGCTGGCGAATGGGTGCCCTCTTGGCAAACAACAAATACATGCAACCAATCACATTGCCCAAGGGCTTGGTTAATCAGTGCCGTTTCCCTCTCTTGAAGGGGTGAATCACACAAAACAACACTGCCAATGTTTTTTCCATCAACACACTTTTGGCGCAAACCCTCTTTAAACTGTGCCAGATTGTCGCTGTTTTCCATCAAAATAACTTCATCGCCGCTGGATTCGATTAATCTAAACCCATGAGACTCAAAATAGGCCTGATTTTTAGGGGCGCTAAACAAAAAAAGTTCTTTTTGCCCCCGTCTTTTTGCTGCTTCTAAAAGCTCATCAATCACCTTAAGCACAAAGCGCTGACCTCTTAAGCGCGGCGTTACAGCAACGCACTTAAGAATCTTTCCGCTAATGCCACCACATGCCACCATTTCGCCCTCTTCGCTAGCGGTGACAAACAACTCCACATCATCGCTTAGCTCCAATGCATTTTTATCCAAAAAGTCTTTGACCTTTTGGACACGCCGCTCATTAGTCACATCAAACTCGCTAAAGCGCACCCATTGCCCCATGGATTCTCCTTCATTTGCCTAATTTTGTACCAAAAGTGCCTAGCTTTTAGTACAATACGAAAATCGTCAGTGGATTATAACAACGCAAACTTGCATTAAGCTTTGGTTTTTCTTAGCTGTTTTTTTTAGTTATTTTACTTCTGACTTATTTTAAAACTTTTTTAAGGTCTATAATGGAAACAGTGGGTGTTATTGGGATTATCGGCGTACTTATTGTTGCCTCATGGCTTTTGCTAAAACCTGGCGCTGCGCCCAAAAGCAAGCGGGAAAAACAAGCGCAAATTAAAGCTTCCTACCTGCTTTTTCTCGATCAAAAACTCTCTCCTTTTAAGGATGATAGAGAAAGATTCATGAACGAAAAGGCAAAGCTACTGAAGCGTTTTTCTAAAGAATTGCGCCACAACCTCTTTTTTGACGAGGAAGAAGTACGCGCACTGTTGAGAGAACTGGCTTATTTTGAGCCAAACTAAACCTTTACATGTAAAGCTTATTCAGCCTCAATATAGCCCAACTCTTCAAGCTTGTTGTAAATTTTGGTCACGATTGGCCCTGCTGCTTGACCGCCATGGCCGCCGTGTTCCACCAGTACGGTTACGACGTAACGTGGGTTTTTGTAAGGACCATAAGAGGTTAGCCACGCATGAGAGCGGTGAAAATACTCCATCTCCTCTTCTTTAATGCGCTTTTTGACATCTTGCCCAATCCCCACCACTTGCGCTGTCCCTGTTTTGGCGGCAACTTTAATTTTTGAGTTGATTAGTCGCCAATAGGCTGTACCATTGGGGTGATTGGCTACTTCATACATTCCTTTTTGGATATGGGGCAATTCTGCCTTTTCAATTTCTGTGAGAATCTCTTCGTCTACAGGATAGACAACCTCTTCGCCATCAATGCGCTTTACAAAATGAGGAGTGACTTTTTTGCCTGTTGCCAAAATCCCCGTATGCAGGGCAACTTGCAACGGCGTTGAGAGAAAATACCCTTGCCCAATGGAAGTAATGAGGGTTTCTCCTTGGTACCATGGCTTTTGGTAGCGTTGCATTTTCCAGTGGCGCCCTGGCACTGTCCCAATAAATTCATTGGGCAAATCCACACCCGTACGGTCTCCAAAACCAAGACGCTCCAACACGGGCGTCAGTGCATCAACACCTACTTTCAGACTTGCTTTATAAAAATAGTCATCACAGCTTTCTCTAATCGCTTTGTTTAAATCCGTGTGTCCATGCCCGCCATCACGCCAACAGCGGAAGTTCCGCCCACCAAGTTCAAAGGATGCCGTACAATAATACGAAGTCTGGCGCGTAATTTTCTGTGTTCCCAAAAGCGCCAACCCCACCCCCATTTTGACAACAGAACCAGGAGGATACAGTCCATTAACTAGTTTGTTGGTAAAAGGATTATCAAGATTGTTCATGAGTTCTTGCCATGCTTCATGGCTAATGCCTGTGACAAATTGGTTTAAATCATACTCAGGAAAACTTCCCGCAGCCAACAACTTGCCATCTTCCACATCCATCACCACCACAGCCCCCGCATCCTCAGCAAAAATTTCTGAAATGTACTGTTGCAATTCAAGGTCGATGGTAAGTTCAAGGTCGGTACTGCTTGGCAACGTCTTAGAGAGCTCTTCGATCTCTTGGTTAAATGCCGTTACTTTGGTGCGACGCTCACCCTCTTTTCCTTGCAAAACTGCATTATAGTAGTGCTCAATTCCCGTACGCCCCACATGGTTGGTTAGGCGTGAAATAGGGTCTTCGTTATAATCGTCCAAATTGGCACGGCCTACATAGCCAATCACATGGGAGGCTAGTTTTCCGTAAGGGTAGTGGCGCTTGGAGCTGGGCACAATTTTCAGATTATCACGTAAGCTAATCCGTGAAAAATGTTCAATCACAGCATCGTAGGAGATAAAATCAATAACAGTCACAAACCCTTGAAAATAAGGAGAATCTTTACGCAGATAGCGTTTTTTTAACTCCTCGGGGTCTTGTTTTAAAAGGGTGCTTAAAAATGCAATTTCTTCATTTAAAATAGCTTCTTTAGAGCGCGCGCTTAAATGGGGTGTAATTCCCACCGAAAAACCCAAACGGTTAACCGCCATCGGCCGCCCTTGGGCATCCATGATAGACCCACGCAATGGGGCCAAACGCTCAACCTTAATGGCATTTTGATTGGCAATTTCCTCGTAGTAAGTGTTGGACTTGATGCTTATATAATAAATACGCACCATCAAAATCACCCACACAAGCACAATAGCACTAAAGACAATTCGCATACGCATCAGAGTCGATCCCGAAATAAGATAATTGCCAGCACTGCATCTGTTGCGATATAAAGGGCATATTCCCAACCGAAAGCAAAAAAGGAAGTGTTCATAATGTAGGCTAAAAGGGTGTTGGTCGCGAACACGCCCACGTACCCTGAGGCCACAAAAGCAACCAAAATACATGGGCGGCACTTAAAGGCACTTTTAATCCAATCTACCACGAGGGCATAAAAAAGAAACAGAAACATGAGCGTCGAAAAGAGGTAAAACCCTTTGTTGAGCTCTGTAAAAATCAAGTATCCAAAAATTGCATTGCGCAACCAAAAACGCTCTTTCATGGTTTTTTCTTCTTCTTCTTTAAGCAACACAGCATAACAAAAGAAAAAGCCAATCAATGGGCTTAGCAAAGGATATAATGAAGAAGCGACTTGGTACAACACCAGTCCGCCAACCAAGGCTCCGTTTCTTACAGAGAATAAATCAGCGCGATCTCTTCGCATACTGGAAAATACTTACATTTAATACAATCGGCCCAGATTTTATGGGCAGGAAGGTCTTCTTTAGGGATTTCACGAAAATCCAAACGCTCGAAAAAGGCTTTTTGATAGGTCAAGGTAAACACTTGTTTAACACCATAGGTTTTTGCTTCTGCTAATAGCGCTTTAACAATGTGTGAACCCACTCCTTTGCCTCGCAGGGTATCAGAAACAATCAAACTACGGACTTCTGCTAATGTGGGTGCATGAAAATGCAACGCCCCAAACCCCGCCAGCACCTCATCTTCAAACGCAAGCATGTAGGAGCGAATGTTGGTTGCCATCTCATCACTGCTACGGTGTAAAATAATCCCTTTATCCACCTCAGGCTTCACCAGTGCTTGCATCGCAGCGATGTCTTGCAGGGTTGCTTTTTTGTAAGTAATCACGCTTGTGTTCCTTCAAATAAATAGTGAAAGATGGCCTCGGTTGCCTTAGCAATCCCCCGCTGTTTCAACACCGACACAAACATGCTATTGGGGTAAGATTTACGGATGAGCGCAAGCTCGTTTTGCTTGAGTTTATCGCTTTTAGTAAACACGGTAAGCATCTGTTGGTCTGGACGCAAATGAGACTGTATATGTAAAGAGACTTGCTTATCGATTTCTAAATCAGGATGCCTTGCATCCACCAGCACCACAAACAAACGAATGGAAGCACGCATAGTGATGAATTCAGTGAGGTTTTTTTGCCACGCCGCTTGTTCGCTTTTTGAAACTTTAGCGTAACCAAAGCCAGGTAAGTCCACAAAACGGGCATGGAACTTTTCACCCTCTTTATCAAATACCACTTCAAAAAAATTAATCAACCGTGTTTTACCCGGTGTCGAAGATTTTTTGGCTAAGTTTTTTCGGTTTGTGAGAGCATTGATGAGCGAGCTTTTGCCCACATTAGAACGCCCCAAAAAGACCACTTCCATACATCCTTCAGGCATACATTCACGCAACGAAGGAGCCGAGGTCACAAAGGCGGCTTCGGTGATGCGAATCATTGGGCACTCTCTTTTTGATTGTTCATTTGAAAAATGAATTTTACAGGCTCGCTTGGCTTGCTGTCTACCGCGTAGCTTCCTGTGGCTTGATTCACCGTAATGCGCTCTCCGTATACCTTACGATCTGTTTCAATTTCATGCAAAAAACCATTCTCTTGCACCGTATACACTAAAGCAACTGGGTCATACGTGAGCACCTTCCCACTAGCAAAATAGCGCACCTCATTCATGGTGATATTGGCCTTGGCGTTTCCTGTTGCCTCATACATCAAAGGTTCTTTTTTAGCATTAAATGTGATAGTCAACACATCAGAGGTCAACACATCAGTCCCCTTAGTTACTTTCACATTCCCTGTAAATACCGCTTTTTGTGCCGCTTCGCTCGCATTAAAACGCTCAGCGACCACTTCAACCTGTTCGGCCAACATTAACCCAAAACTCAACATCATTGCTACTATAATTCTCATGGTTTCTCCGTTTCTAAAAGTGCGTCTATCTTGGTCGCCTCCAAGGTTTTTTCATCCATATGGTAGACAAATCCCTCCCCTTTACTTTGGTGGGGGCCATACATGGCCAAAAAAGGAAGGTTGCCTTTTAGGACTTTATTTTGACGGTCGTAAGTAGCCTCTTGGCTCTCAAAACTCACCTCGTCGCTTCTAGCGAAGTACACATCCCCTTTTAGAAAAACAAATTTTTCCGTGATAGTAGCACTGTTTGCCCGCAGCAAGCTCACATAAGTCTCACCTCGCATTAAGGATTCGGCCACAATCAGCTCATCATAGGTGGCAAAACGCTTTAGAGTTTTGGCGTTCGTGATGCTTTGCACCCCAAGGTCTGAAATCTCATAATTTCGCACCCCGTGCATCACCATATGTGCCGCTTTTGGGTCTTTTGGCTTAAAGTCAAAAAAATACTGCTCTTGGGCCATTAAGAACAGAGCGACACACATCAATGTGCCCAAAAAAACATACAAGGTTTTTAGTGCCAAAGTGCTTCAAGCTCCTTTTCTCGGCCTTCATTTTCCAAAATAAGCTCAATCATCTCTCGCGCAGCCCCTTTCCCACCCTTACATGTAAGGACAGTGTTAACCAAAGAACGAATCTGTTTTGCCCCGTCTTTTGGGGTAAACGACCAACCTGCTTTTGTGAGCATTCCTTGGTCGTTAAGGTCGTCCCCTAAAATTGCCACATTTTCCCACGCTAAATGCTCTTCTTCTAAAATACGTTCCAAGATGGCAACTTTGTTTTTTACCCCTTGGTGCACATGGGCCACATTTAACTCTTTTGCTCGACGCTCCACTATAGAGGAGTTGCGCCCTGTGATAATAGCAACCTTTCCACCCAAGCGACTCCACGCCTCAATAGCTAGGCCATCTTTGACGCTAAAGGACTTTAACTCTTGGCCATCGCTTGCATAGGTAATGCGACCATCAGTTAAACAGCCATCCACATCAAAGACTAAAAGATGAATCACAGCACACCTTTGGTGCTAGGAATGCTCCCGCGCGCGCTGGGTGCCACTGCTCTTCGCAAGGCTACAGCAAAGGCTTTAAAGGCGGCTTCGGTGACGTGGTGACGGTTTTTACCGCGCTCTTGAATAAGATGTACGCTTAGTCCCGCGTTGGTAACTAGTGCGCGAAAAAACTCCTCTACAAGCTCTCCATCAAATTCGCCAATTTTTCCCTCTACATCTAGCTCGCACACTAAAAAAGGACGGTTACTCACATCTAGTGCGCAGCTTACAGCCGCTTCGTCCATCACTACCGTAGCGTTACCATAGCGCTCAATGGCGCCCACAGGAAAAAGTGCTTCTTTGAGGGCTTGACCCAACACAATACCCACATCTTCTACGGTATGGTGAAAATCCACGTGGGTGTCGCCTTTACATGTAAGAGAGAGATTGAGCCAACCGTGTTTACTCAGGGCTTCGAGCATATGGTCAAAAAACCCAACGCCCGTACTAATCTCACTTTTTCCCTCGCCATACACCTCTAAACTAAGCACAATTTGCGTCTCTTTGGTTGTGCGTTCTTTTGTTATCATCGTGAATCCCTTATAACAAATGACCCTTGGTAACGCCCAAGGCCAATAAAATCTCGCGCCTCATCTTCGCTTCTAAATCCACCCAAATACACACGGTAAATCGGGCTTCCATCCAATACGCCCTCTTGCACACTTGCAGGGTATCGCCCCTCTTCCATTTGATGCTCTTTTGCAAAAGCGCGCGCACCCTCAACGCGTCTAAACGCCCCAATTTGAACCAAAAATTCCCCGCCATCAACCTGCTTGGCTGCCTGCGTTGTTCCGCCAACTTTTCCTGCAAACCCAAGCACATCTAGGCGCACCGGCGCAGTGCCTGATTGAATCATATCAATGCGTTGTGCGCCCGTATAAGAAAGGTCAATGATACGGCTTGCCACAAAAGGACCACGGTCATTGATGCGCACCACAATGCTTTTACCATTTTGCAAGTGGGTCACCCGCACCATAGTGTTCATAGGTAGAGTTTTATGCGCTGCGGTCATGGCGTACATGTTATAAATCTCACCGTTGGAAGTTTTTTTACCGTGAAAATCTTTCCCGTACCAACTGGCAATTCCACTAAAAGAATCCCCAAGGCTCACTGTTGTGGGGTGGTAAGTTTTGCCATTGATAGTGTAAGAGCGCATGGTGGCACGGTGCATTTGAGGCGTGTCAATGATTGCGCCTTGAGACTTTGTGGGCGCATAGTACACACGCTGCTTAGAAGAACAGCCACCCAAGGCCAACAAAAGCATTATACAAATGCCTGTCCTAAGGAACAACAATCTTACCCCCTGGGTGAATCACTGTTGAAGTAAGATTATTTAAGCGCATTAACTCATTAAGGCCAATGTTAAACTTTCGTGAAATTGATCCCAAGGTGTCCCCTTGGCGCACCACATAGTGCTTGGTTGTAGGTTTTGCAACAGGAACGATAAGTTTTTGGTTGATACGCAAGGTGTTTGACGAGAGGTTATTAAAGTCTTTGACAACCTTATAAGAGATTCCGTACCGCCTGCCAATCTCATAGAGCGAATCTCCTTTTTTGACCACATGAACATAAAAAGCTTCCGATCCGTCTGAGGGTTTAAAATTTTGCGTAAACAGGGACTTTTTATCATAAGGAATGTACACCACATACTCTTTAACGTTAGGCGGTGTAAAAAAGTAATTCAGGTGAATGTTGTACTCTTTTACAATCTTTACTGGCAATCCAGTACTTTTGGCAATGTCGCTTAACGTCGTACCGCCAGGAACTATTATAGGCGCAAAAGTAGAGCTACTACCTTGGTTCATCAAATAATCCCCATCATGCCCAATGATAAAATCTGCACTCCCTGAGAGGTGCGCCATGGTGAGAATCTTTCGGATGTAGTTGCGGGTTTCTCTGGGAACGTATTTTTTATTAGGGTCAAGCAACACACTCAACTCGTCAGTTCCAGCTTCAATGATTGCGCGGCGCACGCGGCCTTCACCGCAATTGTACGCCATGGCAGCAAGGTACCATTTGCCAAAATCATCGTGCAGGTATTGCAAAAACTTAATGGCCGCTTCGGTAGATTTAATGGGGTCACGGCGCTCGTCTACGTATTCGTCAATCACTAAACCAAATTTTCTTCCTGTGTAAGGCATAAATTGCCACAAACCCACAGCTCTAGCACTCGAATACGCGCGCGCAGAAAAATTAGACTCGGTCATCGCTAAGTATAAAAATGCATCAGGAATCCCCGCATCTGCAATCATCTGACGCACGATAGGCACAAACTGATAGCCACGCTCCAAAATATTCAAGAAATGGCGGGTACGGTACAAGTCGAGGTCGTCGCGCATGGAGAGCAAAATAGGGTCATTTAAAAAAGAGGTGTCAATGTCAAGGCTTTTCAAAACCCGCTGTTGTTGCGTGTAATTGTTTTCGGTAACAAAATAGGCAAAGAGTGTATTTGCGCAGAGAAAAAAGGCTAGCATAAAGCGCCAAAGCATGAGAATCCTTTAGGGTTAAATCAGAGGGGAAAGCAAAGCTCTAAAAGCTACGCTAACGCTAAGTTCTCCTTGGTGGAGAGCTTGTGCACCTTTGGTGCTTTTAAAAGATTTATCGTACCTTAATCTAACTTTTCAAATGCTTTAAAAAGGGCTTTAGCATTTTGAGTAGTTAACGCCATTAACGCCTCTTCGCTCATCCCAAGGACGCGCGCCAAATGGCTCGCTACGTAGGCAGTGTAGGCAGGTTCGTTACGTTCCCCGCGTTTGGGGTGCGGGGTAAGATAAGGCGCATCGGTTTCAAGTACCAGTTTATCTTTAGGAATGCGCGTTACGATTTCACCCAATTTTTTCTCGTTTTTAAAGGTCAACACCCCGCCAATGCCAAAATAAAAATTGGCCGCCGCTAAGGGCAACAAGACTTCACTGGCGTTATAGCAGTGCAACACACCTGAGGGCACCTTGCCTGCAGCAAAGGTGTTGAGCATTTCAAAACTGTCCGCACTGGATTCTCTCACATGAACAATGAGAGGTTTTTGGTGCTTGGTAGCCAAGGCAATGTGGGCGCGAAACACCTCTTTTTGGGCCGCTTTTTCCTCTATCTTGGCCTGCTCGTCTTTAGGAAGGCGAAAATAGTCCAACCCGCACTCTCCCACGGCGATGCATTTTTCATCTTGCAAATAGTGCTCTAACACCTGCTCATCGTACTGCGCATGATGGTAAGGATGCACGCCTGCGGCGTAAAATACATGGGGATAACGGTGGGCGATGGCCTTAGCTTTTGGCAAATCTTCGATGTCGGCCCCTGGAAGCATGATGCCTTTCACGCCCGCTTCCAAAGCCCGCGCAATCACCGTGTCCAAATCCTCGGTGTAGCGCGCGTCGTCTAGGTGGCAATGGGTGTCGATAATCATGCTCTCTCCTCGTAAATCTCAACACGGTTACGCCCTTGGTGTTTGGCTTCGCCCAAGGCTTCATCGGCGCGCTCAAGCAAGCTCTCCACCTGTGTTTCTCCCTCAAAAGCAAGGCCCATAGAAACCGTAATGCGCACCTCTTTTCCCCTTACATGTAAAGGCTGGTTGGCCAAATGGGCGCGCATTTTCACAAACCAACGCAAGGCTTCCTCTTTGCTTACATGCTTCAACAAAACACCAAATTCTGCTCCGCCAAACCTGCCAATGGCATCTACTCCCTTTGCTTCCCCGCGCAAAGTGCTTGCCACAGAGCTTAGCACCCTATCGCCTGCTTCATATCCGTGTGTTTCGTTGATAGCTTTAAGTTGATCAATATCCACAATCCCAAAAGCATAAGACTCTTTTTTCTCTTTTGCTTCATCCAAATACGCTTCTACTTGGCGTAAAAAATGACGTCGTTCCAACGCTCCCGTGAGACCATCGGTCGTTCCAAGCATGGCGATAGTTTCGATGTTTTCCATGGCTTCAATGGTGTTGTTCACTCTACATGTAAGCTCTTCTTTGCCAAAGGGTTTAATGATAAAATCATTGGCGCCATGTTTTAAAAACTTGGCCGCCATGCTCTCTTCTTCACTGGAGGAAATAGCAATGATGCCAAGCTCGTGTTTGCTTTTTGTTTTGCGAAGCTCCAACACCAATTCCATGCCATTAATCACAGGCATGTGATAGTCTGTCACCACTAAACTAATGTCATCATGGTCTTCAAAATAGCGCAGGGCTTCCTCCCCGTGCGCCGCCACAAGGACTTTAAACTGTTGGCTTTGAAGCAGCATCTTAGTGCGGTTACGCGACGTGATGGCGCTGTCTACCACAAGCACCTTGTGCTGGGTGTTTTTACGCAACCTGTCAATCATACTAAAGATGTAGTTCACATCGTCCATGTTGCCTTTAAAGACATAATCCACGATGGGTTTTTCTTCAAAAAGCGCTTTGGTTTTTTTGTCGATGTTGCCCGTTAAAACAATGACAAGCATCCCAAGTTCTAACACATAATCCACAATCTCTCCATCAGGAGCATCGGGTAAGTTTAAATCCAACAGGGCAATAAAATAGTCATTGGCGTGTTTTAAAAATACCTTCGCCTCTTCCATAGAATGGGCCACATCCACTTGCATTCCCAAGGAGCTTTCCGTTTTTTTGGCCAAGAGTTTGGCGAGGGCTTTGTTGTCTTCTACCAGTAAAATTTTTTCTCGCATAGGCTACTGCATTCCTTATGTTAGGGTTCTAATAAAGAGAGGGCTAGCTCCCTTGCTTCAGAAGTGATGGCTTCACCACTCACCATGCGCGCTACTTCTTCCACGCGCTCTTTGGGGCTTAAAAGCCGCACAATGCTTTGTCCCTCTTTTTTCTCCACCACAAAATGTTGGTCGGCCTTAGAAGAAAGTTGTGGTTGGTGGGAGATGGCAAAAATCTGGTACGACCGAGAGAGGGATTTGAGGACATTGGCGACACTCATAGACTCTTTGCCGCTTAAGTTTGCGTCCACTTCGTCCAAGATGAGCACACCGCTTCCGCTGTTGAGCACTTCTTGGGCGGTGGCGATAAAAGCAAGGCGCAAACGGTTAAATTCCCCTGAGCTGATGGAGCGCACTTCAACGCCTTCAAGCACGACTTCAAGGGAATCTGCGCCCGTTTGGCTCACTTCACAAGGGGCCATCACCACACGCGCACCGTGCAAATAGAGGGCTTTTAAAAACCCGTTGATACGCGCTTCTAACGCCCCAAGGGCCTTCGCGCGCTCACTGCTTAGGTACGCTGCTTTAACCTTGACTTCACCTCGAAGGACTTCGTGACGCTCCTCTAGGGCTTTTTTTTCAAAGGCGATGTTTTCGTAGCGGCTCAGTTCTTCTTTGCGTTTTTGCAAGTGCGCCAAAATCTCTTCAATGGTTCCGTAGCGGTTTTTGAGGGTGCTGATTTTTTCGATACGGTCTAGTAACGCTTCCACGTCCGCTTCTTCCAAATCCCCCAACCGTTCGCTGGCTTGTTCAAAATGCATCCGCAGTTCGTTCATGCTTGCGTCAAAAAAATCGCTCGGAATGTCGCTGTGGCTTAGGGCTTCATGCACCGCGCTTTCAAACTCAAAAATCCCCTCAGCTTTGGACAAAGCGACTTCGAGTTTTTCCTTTTTGGAGAGCATTTTTTTAAAGCGCATCAAGTCGTCGTCTTCCCCAAGCTTGGGGCTAACCTCTTCGATTTTTTGAATCTCAAAGCGTGCAAATTCACGCAACTCTTCCACACGACGCTCTTCGTCTTCCACGCGCTTTAGGGCTTCTTTGGCGGTTTTGTATTCCGCAAAAAGGGTTCCAAACGCCACTTTTTCTTGGGCAAATTTTGGCGTTTTAATACTTCCGTCCAAGAGGCTCAAAAGGGCTTCGGGGCTAAATTCGTTGCTCTCTTTCACCGAAAGGTAGCGCACCGCGTCTTTGCACACGTAGGTCATGTTTTTGCGTGAGAGCATTTGGCCGTTGACAAAGTAGCGCACGCTTTTTTGTTTGACACAGCGCAACACATTGGGCTCTTCCGCTTCGATACCCACTTCTTCGAGTGCCAAAGGGCCATTAAGCGCTGCTTCTAGCAAAGTGGCGTCGCTTTCTTGAAACCCAAACAAGGCTAAAAATGCGCGCATGAGTACTGATTTTCCCGCACCACTAGGACCCGTAAAGGCGATGAGGCCGGGTGCAAAGGTTAAATCTGCTTCTTTAAAACTTAAGTGGTCTTTGACCAACAACCGTTCAATCATTCATCCCCCCAGCGGAGTTTATCTTTCAGTACGTCAAAATAATTGCGCTCTTTTTTGTGCATCAAGTAGGCACTTTTTGGCGCAATGCCAAGCTCTATGCTCTCAAATTCACTCATGGCGTAGGTGTCTTGGCCATCCACCACCACGACCGTTTCGTCTAAACTTTTGAGCGTAATGCGAAACTCCACGGGCAACACCATGGGGCGTTGGGTTAAAGAGTGCGGGCAAATGGGCGTCAAGATGAGCGCTTGGGTTAAAGGAAACACGATAGGCCCGCCCGCGGAGAGGTTGTACGCAGTAGAACCCGTGGGCGTGCAAACGATGACGCCATCGCCGTGGTAAGAGTTGAACAATTCTCCGTTGATAAACGCGTCGATTTTGGCCATAGCGGAAATGGAAGCGCGGGAAAAAACCACGTCATTAAACGCCACTTTACGCACTTCATGGTCGTCTTTTTTAAGCACCACTTCAAGCATCATGCGTGTGTCAATGCGGTACTCGCCCGCCACCAACGACTCCACAAAATCCTCAATCTCTTCCAAACGCACATCGGTCAAAAATCCCAACTGCCCCGCATGAATCCCAAGCACAGGAATGCCGTACATGTAACTTTGCCGACACACGGAAATAAGGGTGCCATCGCCCCCAAGAGAGACGAGCATGTCGCATTTTTTGCACAGCGCGTCTAGAGGAAGGCCTTTTGGAAGGCCTAGCATGTGTGCGCTTTTTTCTTCTACATGTAAGGCGATACCATGGGCTTGTAGTGCCTTTTCCAGACGCTTTACATGTAAGAGCACATCGCTATTGGGGCGCGCCACAAGACCAACATGCGCTAACGAGGCTAAGGGATGGGTGGGTTTGATGATTTTCATAAGGGGGATTTTACCATATTCTTAGAAGATGAGGCGGAGGGGCTTTACATGTAAAGCCATTTATTTGGTCTTAATACAGTGTGATGTTTTATCTTTAACATGTAAACACCTTCTCTTTAGTTTATAAAGTGAATAAATATGTATTGACAATACATCTACAAAATACTACAATATTTCATCAACGATAAGGAAAAATTGTGGATAAAATCATTCGTTGGGACGAAGCAAAAAATCAACTCTTGCAACTTCAACGAGGGGTGAGTTTTGAAGAGGTGCTTGCGCTAATTGAGCAAGGTACCATTTTAAATCGCCTCGCGCACCCCAACCATGAAAAATACCCCCATCAAGAGATTTTTGTCGTTGAACTGAAAGGCTATATTTGGTATGTTCCTTTCGTGGAAAATGAGAGTGAAATATTTTTAAAGACAATTATTCCTAGTCGAAAATTGGTCAAATCCTTTGGAGGGAAAAAACAATGAAAACAAAAAAAATAGTCCTAGATACCGAAGAAGCAGAACTCCTCGGAGAGATAGAAGCAGGCGAATGGCGTGAAAAACCATTAGACAAACAAGAGCTAAGTGTGTACCAAAACCACGCCAAATACACTAAATCATTGAATGAAAAAAGACAAACCACCATTCGCTTTTCCGTCAGCGACCTAGCCGTCCTCAAAGCAAAATCCAAAGAGCTAGGTATCGGGTATCAAAACCTCATTCAAGCGTTGGTGCATAACTATGTCAAGGGGAAAATTACGTTGGAGGTGTGAGTTTTTATTCTTTGATATACAAGCGCAGAATGAAACAAATCTTTATATGCGATAAAGATGAATAAAAAGTGCCCTTGCTCTATCGCATTAGTCTTCTTGATATTAAGGAAAAACGTGGAAACTTTGGAGGATTATTTTAAAAACACAGACTCTGCAATTAGGTCATTGTTTAATATACTATTGGAAGACGAAAGACGATTTGTTGATAATTTTGTTAAATTAGTCTCCACTATACAAACAGCATTGCCAGAGAGTATTAAAGATTATAAATCACAATCCAACTCAATGATTTTTTCCAAAAATGTTATCGCAGGTTCGATTCTTCAAATTGCATATATGGCTATAAAACTTTATTCAAAAAACGAGACAAAAAATTCTTTTTTATCTGAGAGCGAAAATTTTATTAACGATAATAAACTCCAATACGCAGTTAATCGAAACAAAACATTTAAATTTAATACAAAGTTTTGCGCGGGCAGAGAAATTGGAAATATGCCAATGGGGTTAGTTATTTATGCTGCGCGAAATCAATTTAATCATATGGATCAACGTATCATGGATTTGGATGATCTAGCAAATAAATTAATATTGGATGATTTATACAAAAACTTTCCTCAAAAAATTAATGATTTTGATTTGAATATTTATGGAGATAATACCACCCTTGTCTCATATTCTATTTTAGATGTCTTGGGCTGGACATTTCGCACCTCCAAAAACCCATACGAATCCTACAAACAAGATATAAATGAGGCATTATTGTGTTAAGCTTTACCACAAACCTGAGAAAAAAAAGGGGGGGCTAACACCCCCCTTACATGTAAAGCTGTCCACCGCTCTTTTTAAAATGTTCGGCTTGTTCTTCTAGCCCTTTTTCTAAGGCAACGTTGACATCGTCGGTGCCGATTTTTTCGGCGTAGTCGCGGATGTCTTGGGAGATTTTCATGGAGCAAAACTTGGGGCCGCACATGGAGCAAAAGTGGGCGACTTTGGCGCTTTGGGCGGGCAAGGTTTTGTCGTGGTATTCACGGGCGCGGTCAGGGTCGAAGCCGATGTTAAACTGGTCAACCCAACGAAACTCAAAACGGGCTTTGCTCATGGCGTTGTCGCGGATTTGCGCTCCGGGGAAACCTTTGGCTAGGTCGGCGGCGTGGGCGGCGATTTTGTAGGTGATGATGCCCTCTTTGACATCTTCGCGGTTAGGCAATCCCAAGTGTTCTTTGGGCGTCACATAACACAACATCGCCGTGCCATACCACCCAATCTGTGCCGCGCCAATGGCTGAGGTGATGTGGTCGTACCCCGGTGCCACGTCCGTCACGAGCGGCCCAAGGGTGTAAAACGGGGCTTCAAAACAGTCCTCCAGTTCCTTAGTCATGTTCTCTTTAATCATCTGCATCGGCACGTGTCCTGGGCCTTCGATCATCACTTGTACGTCGTGTTTCCATGCGATTTTGGTGAGTTCTCCTAGGGTTTCAAGCTCCGCAAACTGCGCTTCGTCGTTAGCGTCATAGAGTGAGCCTGGGCGCAAGCCGTCCCCTAGTGAAAACGCCACGTCATAAGCTTTCATGATTTCACAAATCTCTTCAAAATGGGTGTACAAAAAGCTCTCTTTGTGGTGGTGCAAACACCATTTTGCCATGATGCTTCCCCCGCGCGAAACGATGCCAGTGAGGCGCGTAGCACTCAACGGCACATACGCCAACCGCACGCCCGCATGGATGGTAAAATAATCCACCCCCTGCTCAGCTTGCTCGATGAGCGTGTCGCGGTACACTTCCCACGTCAAATCCTCCGCGATGCCATTGACCTTTTCGAGGGCTTGGTAGATAGGCACTGTACCGATAGGCACGGCGGAATTTCGCAAAATCCACTCTCTGGTTTCGTGAATGTTTTTGCCCGTGGACAAATCCATCACCGTGTCCCCACCCCAGCGCGTCGACCACAGCATCT
This sequence comes from Sulfurospirillum tamanense, assembly GCF_016937535.1. NCBI lineage: Bacteria > Pseudomonadati > Campylobacterota > Epsilonproteobacteria > Campylobacterales > Sulfurospirillaceae > Sulfurospirillum > Sulfurospirillum tamanense. Next base: position 53,367 of record NZ_JAFHKK010000016.1, read on the forward strand.
TTTCCACTTCTTCTTCGATGGACGAGGTGGTCGCGGAATTGCCGATGTTGGCGTTGATTTTGACCATGAAATTGCGCCCGATAATCATAGGCTCCGCTTCAGGGTGGTTTACGTTCAGGGGCATGACCGCGCGCCCTGCGGCGATTTCCTGGCGCACAAATTCAGGCGTATAGACTTCAGGCAAATTAGCCCCAAAGCTCTCGCCCTTGTGCTGTTTGCCCAAGAGTTTGTGTTGGCGTGCTACTTCGAGATTGCAGTTTTCACGGATAGCCACGTACTCCATCTCAGGGGTGATGATGCCCTGACGCGCGTAGTGGAGTTGGGTGATGTTTTTACCTTTTTTAGCCCGACGCGGGGCTTTGAGGTTAGGAAACCGCAACGCCTTAAGCTCAGGGTCATCGTGGCGTTCGTGAAAATAGACCGAACTAAAATCCTCCAACACCTCACTGTCCCCGCGCTCTTCAATCCACGCCTTGCGGATGGGCTTTAAGCCTTGGTGCAAGTCGATGGTCACAGAAGGGTCAGTATAAACACCCGAAGTATCATATACATGTAAAGGCGGGTTTTCCTCTACCGTGCCGTCGCTTTTTTCGGTTGGCGTGAGGGTGATTTCACGCATGGGCACTTGAATGTCGGGGCGTGAGCCTTGAAGGTAAATTTTTCGAGAACTTGGGAAGTTTTCGATGTACGAAGCGTCGATTTTTTCGAGGTTGTCTAACACTTTACTCATAGCGGTTATCTCCTTATTTCCTACGCTGGCATTACCCAGATCAGGTTCATGAAGCCACATTAATGACCTCTTGGGGTATTATCTCAGCCTTTTACAGCACCCCCACAGACAATGACAAAAAGTGCATTATACAAACCCTGTGTAAAAACTCACTTAATATGGCAGTGCATCAAAAATCTTAAGCACAGACTAAACAGGCTTTTGAGCGGATTTTTGAGCCCATCAAACCCTCGGAGATTTGTCATGGATGATAAATCGAGAATGAGCGAAAAAGCCTGTTTGGTCTGTGCTTTTTTAAGATAAGCCGTGCACAAGCAAGGTTTTGGTACACTTTAGCCTTTTAAAATTTCCAAAGCTCCCACAAGGAAGACAGATTGCGAAGTCATTATTGCACTGATTTAAACACGACCCACATCGGCCAAGAGGTCGAATTGTGCGGATGGACCAACAGCTACCGCGACCACGGCGGGATTATTTTCATTGACTTACGAGACAAAACCGGACTCATTCAACTCGTCTGCGACCCCGAAGATAGCCAAGAAGCCCACGATGTAGCCTCTAAAGTACGCGACGAATTTGTCTTGCGCGCTTACGGCAAAGTGCGCGCGCGCGGCGAAGGACTAGAAAACCCCAAGCTTGCCACAGGTGCCATCGAAGTTATCCTTAGCCGTCTTGTGGTGGAAAACCCAAGTGCCGCCCTTCCCTTTGTCATCAACGACAAAGACGTGAGCGAAGAAGTACGCTTAAAGTACCGTTACCTCGACCTGCGCACACCCAAAGCTTACGAGACCTTTCGCTTGCGTAGCAAAGCGGCCATGGCCGTGCGCAACACCCTAGACGCCAAAGGCTTTTTGGAAGTCGAAACCCCCATTTTAACCAAAGCAACGCCCGAGGGTGCGCGGGATTACCTTGTGCCAAGCCGTGTGCACAACGGCGAATTTTACGCCCTTCCCCAATCCCCACAGCTGTTCAAACAACTCCTCATGTGTTCAGGGTTTGACCGCTATTTTCAGATTGCTAAATGTTTCCGCGACGAAGACTTGCGCGCCGATCGCCAACCTGAATTTACCCAAATCGACATCGAAATGAGCTTTTGCGAGCAAGACGACATCATCGCTGTGACTGAAGATTTGCTCAAAGCTGTTTTCAAAGAAGCGGGCCATGAGATTCACGCACCGTTTAACCGCATCACCTACAAAGAAGCGATGGAACGTTACGGTTCAGACAAGCCTGATTTGCGCTACGACCTTTCCATGGTAGATGTGATGGACATCTTTGAAACCTGCGACAACGAAATCTTTAGCTCCATCGCCAAAGATGCCAAGAAAAACCGTATCAAAGCCCTCAAAGTTCCCCAAGGTGACACCGTTTTCTCCAAACGCCAGATGAAAGGCTTTGAGGATTACGTGCGCAAGTTTGGCGCTTCAGGTCTTGGATATTTTCAAATGAAAGAAGACGGCCTCAAAGGCCCCTTGACCAAGTTTTTTACCGAAGCAGCCCTTGAGCAGATTGTGGCGCGTTGCGAACTTGTCGTGGGAGACGTGGTCTTTTTTGGCGCAGGCCCCAAAAAACTCGTGCTTGATTACATGGGACGTTTTCGCATCTTTTTGGCCGAACAAATGGACATCATCCCCAAAGACCGCTTTGAGTTTTTGTGGGTAGTAGATTTTGAAATGTTTGAAGTGGAAGAAGGCAAACTCAAAGCCTTGCACCACCCTTTCACCATGCCAAAAGACATCAACGCGCCGCTGGATGAGATGGAATCCATCGCCTATGACGTGGTACTTAACGGCGTTGAGCTTGGCGGAGGAAGTATTCGTATCCACAAAGCGGACATCCAAGCCAAAGTCTTTTCACTCCTTGGCATCAGTGACGAAGAAGCGGCAGAAAAGTTTGGCTTTTTGCTCAATGCTCTTAAATTTGGCGCACCCCCACACGGTGGTATCGCCCTTGGACTTGACAGGCTAATGATGCTGCTTACTGGCTCTTCTAGCATCCGTGATGTCATCGCTTTCCCTAAAACCCAGCGCGCCCAGTGCCAACTCACTGGCGCTCCAAGCCCTGTCGAAATGGCGCAAATGCGTGAACTTGGCATTCGACTTCGCGAAAAAACATCCCATTAAGGACTCTTATGAAAAAACTTTTTCTCATCATTGGCGCACCTGGTAGCGGCAAAACCACCGATGCGAGCTTGATTGCTCAACACAACCCTGAAACCATCGCCCACTACTCCACGGGCGAGTTGTTGCGAGACGAAGTGGCACGCGGGAGCGCGCTTGGCAAAACCATCGACAGCTTTGTGAGTGCGGGCAACCTTGTGCCCCTCAACATTGTTATCGACACCATCGTCGGCGCTATTAAACAGAGTGAGAAAAATGTCATCCTCATCGACGGGTTTCCTCGAAGTGTAGAACAAATGGAAGCCTTAGACGCCATCTTAGCCAAGGAAACCACCATTGTACTTGAAAGCGTTATTGAGGTTCAAGTGAGTGAAGAGGTAGCATGTGACCGTGTTTTGGGACGCGGGCGTGGGGCGGACGATAATGCCGAAGTGTTTAAAAACCGCATGAACGTCTACACGTCGCCACTGGGTATGATTCAGGCATTTTACACTTCAAAACGCTTGTTGCACAAGATTAATGGCGAGCGCACCATCGAAGCCATCGTGGAAGAGATGGAAAAATTTGTAAAGTCCAAACTTTAAGACAAGGTTTTCGCAAAAGATTTTTAACATGAAGCGCTTTTTTAGTGTCATTGTCGGCTCAGAACTTCTCAACGGAAGGCGAGTCGATAAACACTTTACCTTTTTGCTCCACGCGCTAAAAAAACGGGGTTGGACCCTTGAGGGCAATTTTGTTATCAAGGATGACCCCGCTTTGATGCATTCGGTTTTCTCTCTTCTTAAATCCCAGCCCAATACTTACATTTTTTCTTTTGGGGGCATCGGCGCTACGCCCGATGATTGCACTCGCGAAGTGGTGGCTAACGTCTTTCGTGATGGCACTTTAGCACCCCACCCCCAAGCCCAAGCCCTCATTCACGCCCAGTTTGGCGACCACGTCACCTCACACCGTTTGCGCATGGGCGAACTTCCCAAAGATGTTGAACTTCTCACTAATGTGGTCAACCAAACCCCAGGCTTCGCCCTTGATGGTCGATTTTTCTTTATGCCAGGCTTTCCCTCTATGGCATGGCCCATGGCCAAAGAAGCACTGGAACGCTATGTGGGCACCAATCCTGTACACACCTTTACATGTAACTTTTTAGTAGAAACAGGGGAGAGTGAATTGATCGCACTTATGCAGGCTTTACCCAAAGAAGTCGAACTCTCTTCTTTACCCCACCTACGAAAAGACGGCGCGCGTGAAGTTGAGATTTACCTTGCCTGCAAAGACCAAACGCTTTTGTTTCAAAGTAAAACACTTTTTTTTAATAACCTCTCAAATTTAGGTATTCCTGTCACTGTTTTAGATGATTAAGTGCTTTTTTAGATTATAATGTCGACATACTTGTTTCAAAAAAAAGGGGCAGAGGTGCGTCGCATAGAAATTTTGTACATTGAATGGGAAGATGCTTTGGCGCAAAATGTCATTGCACTTCTTCGTCCTCTTTCTGAGCACCTCTACCACGCCACCTCTGTTCATGAAGCATTACGTGTTTTTAAAAGCGACCTTCCCCCTTTTGTGATTATGTCCGCCTCTTCCTCCAAGGGCATAAACATTGATTTGTGTAAAACATTCAAAACCCTTTCGCCTAAAACAAAAATTCTTTTACATGTAAACCCAGAAGAGTCCACTGTTTTGCTTGATGCCATTAGCTTTGGCGTGGATACCTTTGCCCTTAAACCACTCAATAAACCTTCTTTTTTGGCCACTGTTCAGACCATGATGCACACTTTTTTCGCCACACAAAAAGCCGAGGAAGCCTTACACTTAACACGTCAACTCACTCGCGCTTTTGAGACAAGTACGATTGTTTCAAAAACAGACCTCAGAGGTATTATTACCTATGCCAATAAAGCTTTTGAGAAAATTTCAGGCTACACCCAAGAAGAGCTTGTGGGCAAACCTCACAATATTGTTCGACATCCTGACATGGATAAATCCGTCTTTGAAGACATGTGGAATGTCATCAGCCATGGCCAAATTTGGAAAGGGGTTGTTAAAAATCGTCACAAAGACGGAGGGCCTTATGTGGTTGAAGCTACCATCATTCCTATTTTAGATACCCAAGGCAAGGTAGTGGAGTATATGAGTATACGTCATGATATTTCTCAATTAGCAACGCGCAACTCCTATCTCCAGGATGTCATCGCCCAAAATGAAGAAATTGTCAAGGTCAAATCCAACGAACTCCTTGAAAAACTCTACAAAGACGAGATCACCAAGCTTCCAAATTCCCTTGCTTTGCAACGCGATATACCGCGGTTTGAAGGGGGAACGCTTTTTCTTTTAGACATTAATAATTTCAATATTTTCAACAAACTTTATGGCTTTGCCTTTGGGGATATTTTGCTTCAAGAGGTAACTAAGCACATTATGTTTTTATGCGGCAATAAAGAAATCCTTTACAAACTTAGTGCCGACCGCTACGCCTTACTTACCCATGAGCATAGTCAAGCACATATTGACGATACATGTAACCAAATTTTTGCCTATTTTGACACAACAGAAATTACGGTTGAGACGATTGAAAGTTTCATTAGTTTTAGCATCGGTGTAGCTAAAATTGAAGACGGGCGCGATGCTATTGTTGATGCAGAATTTGCTCTAGACATTTCCAAAAAGCACGGAAAGCGTTTCAAAGTTGTCTACGACAGCGGCTCTTCACAAATCCGAGAGGAGCTCGAGAGCATTGGCTGGCTCAATAAAACCCGAGAGTTTATCCACAAAGATATGATTGTCCCCTACTTTCAACCCATTGTGGACGTACACACCAAAGCAGTACACAAGTACGAGTGTTTGGCGCGTGTTATTGATGGAGATTTGGTCATTCCACCGCTTATGTTTATTAACGCAGCCACCAAGCTAGGCTTGCTCACCTCAGTCACCAAAAGCATGATCAACAAATCGTTTCAATACTTTGCAGGTAAAGACATCCGATTCTCCATCAATATTACTGAGCGAGACATCATGGATGGGTATTTGATGGAATTCATTCGGTTCAAAGCAGAGCGCTATGGCATCGACCCGCACAATGTCACCTTTGAAATCCTTGAAAACATCACCCTTTCCAAGGAATCCGACCTCATCACAGGAACCATTGGCCTTGTGAAAGATTATGGGTGCGACATTGCCATTGATGACTTCGGGAGTGAAAATTCCAATTTTAGCCGCTTGCTTTCTTTGCAATCAGACTACATCAAAATCGACGGCTCATTTGTACACAATTGCGACAAAGACCCGGAAAAACAAAAAATTATCGATGCTATTGTACAACTTGCAAAGCGGCTTGGTATTAAATCTATCGCAGAATTTGTCTCCACCGAGGCAATCTTTGACACCATCAAGGCTCTAGGGGTGGATTATGCCCAAGGGTATCTTTTTGGAAAGCCAGAGCCTAACACCCTCTAAACATCCCTACACTCATCTCTCTTTTTTTCCCATATCCTGGGATTTTTTGCACAGTAAACCCAGCCTCTTCTAGTCTCTTGCGCACCGCGGAAGCAGCGGTAAATGTGGCAAAGGTAGCGTCGCTGTTGCTATTTTTTGCCATCTCTTCAAAAAGATTCTCTTCCCACATCGTGCTGTTTTTGCTCGGGGCAAATCCGTCTAAAAACCAAGCATCCACTCCCTTGGGAAATAGAGGAAGTGCGCGGGCAGCCTCATCGAAAATAAGCTTTACATGTAAAGCTCCAAAATGCATCTCATGCACACCACCAACAAGAGGTGGATACGCTTTTTGCAACACGGACGCATAAGGAGCGAGAGATTGCCATGAGGTATG
>NZ_JAFHKK010000017.1 GCF_016937535.1 Sulfurospirillum tamanense
GGGGGTTGCTTTTGGACAAGGATATTTCTATTCACCCCCTATTTCAAGTGATGTATTATTTAAAATACCCCAATACTTTCTCTATGACAATCAAGTTAGTTGTGCGTCGTTAAAATAAAGGAATGCGCTTGAAAGTAAGAAAAGTATGTTTGTATGTCGTTGAGGTTGAAAAGGCCTTATTGTTTTTTGAAAAAGTTTTAGGGTTTACTCGAAAATATTACAGTCCAAAAAAAGATTATGCTGAAATTGGGCTGGATACTTTTATTTTGGCTCTAGCTTCGGAAAATTTGATCCCAAATTCTTCACTTGACCCATTTTCGGGAAATGTTTGCAACGAAAACTCACTCGAAACAGAATTGGAAATAGCGACAGAAAATATCTTAATGACCCACTATGCATCACTGGCGAATGGGGCCAAAGAAATATCTCCGCCATGCTCCAACGCATACGGCGAGACCTATTCTTGCATTAGGGTTCCTGGTGGAGTGTTGGTAAGGTTATATTGCAGTTATGGGTTTTGTTAAGAGTGAAAACTAGATGATTTTACAGATTAGAAAAAATTCAATCTATGTGTAGACTTTAATTTTTTATTTGTTCAATCTTTTGTTTATTCCTTGGGACACGGTAACAACCCCTCTCCAGCCCAACAAAAGAACAGTGAGAAAAATGAAAAACATCTCTCGATTGCCCAAGACTTTTTGTGCCATGGTTTCGTGGATGAGGATGAGGATGAGGGCGATGTAGACGAGTTTGTGTTTGGCGTGGTGCTTGGCAAAGAGGCGTTTTGTGGAGGTGATGCCCATGAAGATGAGGATGACAAATGCGCTCATGCCAAGGTAAATAAAGGGTTTGTCGAGGGTCTCTTTGAGCACAAATCCCACATCAAGTTGCGCGTCCAAAAGAAAAAAGTTGCCAAAATGCAGTGTGGCGTAAAAAAGCGCAAAAAGCCCTAACATTCTTCGGTAGCGCAAGAGGTTAAGCGCACGTCGCAAGGGGGTGATGGCTAAGGAGAGAAACAAAAACCCCATGGCACTAAGCCCTGTGAGGGTGTAGATGTGTTTGATGGGGTCGTTGGCCTCTTGGACGCCGTAGAGTAGATAGGCTAGGGGCAAAAGCGACCCCACAAATACCGCTATTTTTTGCATCAAAAAAATCTTTTCAAGTCCATCTCTTTGTACAGCGAAGCCACTTCTTCGCCGTAACCGTTAAACATCAGCGTTTCTGTTTTTAAAAAACTGCCCAGTTTGCGCTCTTTGGCTTGACTCCAGCGGGGGTGGTCAACGTGCGGGTTGACGTTGGCGTAGAATCCGTACTCTCTAGGGTTGAGTGCTTGCCATGTGTTTTTAGGCTCCGTGGTAGCAAAGGCCACATGGTCGATGGATTTGATGCTTTTGAAACCGTATTTCCACGGCACAATCAAGCGCAACGGTGCGCCGTTTTGGTTGGGGAGTACTTTTCCGTACATGCCCACCGCCACAAACGCAAGCGGGTGCATCGCTTCATCCATGCGCAACCCTTCCACATACGGGTAAGGAATGGCTCCTTGGCGCATGCCTTTGCGTTGGTCGGGAAACATGGTCGGGTCGTATTTGGTTTGGAACAGCACGTACTTGGCTTTAGAGGTTGGCTTGGCGATGGCCAAGAGGGCGGAGAGGGGAAATCCAATCCACGGCACGACCATCGACCACCCCTCAACACAGCGAAAACGGTAAATCCGCTCTTCGAGGGGAAGTGTTGCGAGCAACGCTGAGACTTCAAGGGGCGTGGTGTTTTCGCACTCACCGTGAAAACCCACTTCCCACGGCGAAGGTCTAAGGGTATGGGCCATGCGCGCAGGTTTTTCTTTGGCGGTGGAAAATTCGTAAAAGTTATTGTAAGTGCTTGCTTGTTCAAAGGTGCTCAATTCCAACTCTTTTCCGTAGGGGGTTGGGGTGAATGCAAGGGGGCTAAGGAGGTCGTTTTTGGCCGCCCAAAGGGTGTCCATCACCACACTCGAAGAGACAAGCGCGGCCGCACCCAGTTTAAGAAAATCTCTTCGTTTGTGGAAAAGCGCTTCGTCGGTGACTTCGGTTTGGCTCAATTGCCAACGGGGTTTTTTGAAGATATACACGGGGCCTCCTTTTGGTGATATTTTTTTACATGTAGAGCGCCTTACATGTAAGCGTAAGGCGCCTTAAAGTCCTAAAAAATCCCAATGCCCCAAAAGAAGAACAAGCCTCCTCTAAGGAAACGGTGCCTTAGGAGATTTCCCGTTTACCCCAAAACCCAGCAAGAAGTGAGCCTGAGATGTTGTGCCAGACGCTAAAAAGTGCTCCCGGAAGCGCGCTTAAAGGGGTGGCGGCAAAATATTTGCCCGCGAGTGCTACGGCAAGGCCTGAGTTTTGCATCCCTGTTTCGATGGCGATGGTGCGGCAGGTTTTGGTGTCGTAGCCCAAGAGTTTGGGCACAAGGTAGCCTATTAACAGTCCTAGAAGGTTGTGCAAGACCACACCAAGGAAGATGAGCGCGCCTACGGTGGCGATTTTGGGTTGGTTGAGGGCGATGACGATAGCGATGATGAATAAAATCGCTCCCATGGAAAAGAGTGCAAAAAGGCCGTGGAGTTTTTGGATTTTGGCACCAAAAAGGTGGCTACACACAAGACCCGCAAGCACAGGCACAAGGACGATTTTGACGATGCCCATGAGCATACCCATGGCGTTGACATCCACTTCTTGCCCCACATAAAACCACACCAAAAAAGGGGTAAGAAGCACAGAAAGAATCGTGCTAATGGCGGTGAGTGTGATGGAAAGGGCCACATCTGCCTTGGCAAGATAGGCCATGACGTTAGACGCAGTGCCGCCTGAAACGGCGCCTACAAGAAGCATCCCCACAAGCAAGTCCGTGGAAAACCCGAGGGTTTTGGAGATGCCAAAAGCCAACAGCGGCATACAGCCAAACTGCAAAGCCAGAGTCAAACCAATGACCACAGGACGCTTAAGCGCGCGCAAAAAATCCTCAGCTTTGAGGGTCGCGCCCATGAAAAACATAATCATCGTCAGTAAAGGCACAATGAGCGAAGCATGGGATTTAAAAAGCGTCGGTGCAAGGTAAGCCAAAGCCCCCACCAAAACAGCCCAAAGGGGAAAGAGTCCATTAATGCGGTTAACCATACACACTCCTTTTTGAAAAAACGTCAATTGTAGCGTGATTGGAGTAAAAAAGCGGTAATTTTGAGGGTAAAAGGTCTTTACATGCAATGGACTGGCAAAAAGCTACCGCGTTAAGCACGGTAGCTTTTACATTAATAGCTTACACGTTAAACCGAAAGTGCATCACGTCGCCGTCTTTGACGAGGTACTCTTTGCCTTCTAGGCGCATTTTTCCTGCTTCTTTGGCGCCGCTTTCGCCCTTACATGTAAGGAAATCTTCGTAGCCGATAACTTCGGCTTTGATGAAGCCTTTTTCAAAGTCATTGTGGATGACCGAGGCCGCTTTGGGTGCTTTCCAACCCCGCTCAATAGTCCACGCGCGCACTTCTTTGGCACCCGCGGTAAAGTAGCTAATGAGACCCAGTTTTTCAAAGGCGGTGCGGATGATTTTCTCTAAACCCGACTCCTCGATGCCCAGTTCTTGTAAAAATTCCGCCGCCTCTTCTTCCTCTAAAGCGACCATCTCTTCTTCGATTTTAGCGCACAGTTTGATGACGTCTGCACCCACGCGCGCGGCGTGGTTTTGGAGGGCTTGCACGTACATGTTATCTTCTAAAAGGCCGTCTTCATCCACGTTTGCGCCGTAGATGACAGTTTTGTTGGAGAGGAAGCGCAGTTCTTTATTGAGGGCTTCAAAGTATGGGTTTTCACGGTCGGCGAAGGTGCTTGCGGGTTGCAAATCATCTAGGTGATGAAACAGCGCTTGGGCTACTTCGAGCGCACCCCTTGCGTCTTTATCGGACTTGGCCATGCGGGTGAGCCTGTCGATTTTTTTGCTTAGTTGTTGCACGTCGGCGAGCATGAGTTCGGTTTCGATGATTTCGATGTCACGAATAGGGTCGATGCCCCCTTCAACGTGCGTGATGTTTTCATCTTCAAAGCAGCGCACCATGTGCAACACCACTTCCACTTCGCGAATGTTAGAGAGAAACTGGTTGCCCAGTCCCTCGCCCTTGCTAGCTCCGCGCACGAGTCCTGCGATGTCCACAAAGTCGATGGTAGAGTGCTGAATGCGCTCAGGATTGACAATTTTTGCAAGCGCACCCAAGCGTTTATCAGGCACAGGAACGATGGCCTTGTTGGGCTCAATCGTACAAAACGGATAGTTCGCCGCCTCGGCATTTTGCGCCTTAGTGAGCGCGTTAAAGGTGGTCGATTTTCCTACGTTTGGCAAGCCAACGATACCAACACCCAAACCCATTAGTTCACCTCCTTGGCTAATGCATCCAGCCAATAAAGGTTCATGCGCACCCCCGCACCACTGGCACCCGTTTGGTTGTAGCCCCACGGTTTTTCCACGTATGCAGGCCCCGCGATGTCAAGGTGAATCCACTTGGATTTGTGTTCTTCTTCGATGAAGGTGTCAAGGAAAAGTCCTGCTGTGATAGCTCCGCCGTAGCGTGAAGAGCTGATGTTGGAGATGTCAGCGACAGAGCTTTTGAGCAGTTTTTTGAGGTAACGGTTAAAGTGCAATGAGCCTGTAAGCTCGCCACTTTGAGCCGCGGCGTTGTGTAATGAGGCGATGAGTTCTTGGTTGTGGCCCATGACGCCTGTGGTATATTCGCCAACAGCCACCACGCACGCACCCGTTAACGTTGCCATGTCCACTAAGATGTCGGGCTTAAACCCTTGGGCGTAGCACAAGCAATCGGCCAAGACCAAGCGGCCTTCTGCGTCGGTGTTGCGCACCTCAATGGTAGTGCCGTTTTTGGCTTTAAGGACATCATCAGGCTTGTAGGCATTACCGCCAATCATGTTTTCTGTTGCGCCGATGATGGCGTGGATTTCAAAGGGAAGTTCGAGTTCTGCCGCCCCTTTTAAAATGCCAAGTGCCGCCGCGCCGCCGCTTTTGTCGGCTTTCATGGTCACCATGCTCTCTCCTGGCTTCAAGCTCAACCCGCCGCTATCATAGGTCAACCCTTTGCCCACAAAAATGACCCGTTTTTTCGCGGGCACTTTAGGCGTGTAAACGAGGTGGATGAGGCGCGGAGGATGCACGCTAGCACGGTTGACGGCTAAAAACGCTTCCATGCCTTGTTCTTCTAAAAAGTGTTTGTCGTAAACCTTACATGTAACGCCCTCAAGAGCGGAGAGTTTCATGGCATCATCGGCCATGCGCACAGGCGTGTAGTCACTGGGGATAGTATTGACCGCTTCTTTAGCGTAATTGGTCGCGTTAGCGATGGTGTAGGCTTTTTGGATTTGTGCGACCGCGTCTGAAGCGGTAGTGACAATGCGCACTTCTTCTACGTGCACGGGGTCATTTTTGCTTTTGTAGGCGGTAAATTGGTAGCTTCCTAGCTCAAATCCTTCCACCAAAGCGCCAATGTTGCCGTACGCTTCTGTGAATACGACTTTACATGTAGAGGCTTTTAACAGTTCCCATGCTTTAGCAGCAGCCAAGCGCAGTTCATCCGCCTCAAAACTGTCGCAGCCGACGTAAACGGTTTTGCTGTGGGGAAAATAGACACCCGCTTCGCTTTTGGGCTTAAAGCCATAGGCTTCAAGGAGGGATTTTTCTTCTAAAGTTTCAAAAGTGGCTGCATCCACAAGCATGACGCGCGCGTCCGCGCCCGAGGTTTCAAAAGAGGTTTGTATGGGGGTAAATTTCATCGTTGACTCCGTAATTTTAAGATAGTGCTTTCCACACGGTGGAAAAAGTAAAAAATGCTACCCACAAAGGCAATGATCATCGGAATAGCAAAATACCAATGTTCTTGCCCGTACGTGAGTAGTCCTAAGATAGTATCGCCCATGTACCACGCTGGTAAGCAGAAGATACAAGCCCACGTAAAAGAACTGATGCCATTAATGAGCACAAATTCTGCGCGGCTGTAGCGCGTGAGCCCCACAGACATGGGCACGACAATGCGCAGTCCGTACATGAAGCGTTGGAAAAAGATAATCGCCCGTCCGTATTTTTTGAGCAACATGTGGGCGATGGCAAACTTGCGCCGCTGGGTATTGAGCTTCTTATAAATGTAGTTCTTGTTATACCTGCCAATGTGAAAGTAGAGCAAATCTCCCGCCATGCCTCCAAGGGTACCAACCACAAGGGCGATGGGCAAATTCATGTCGCCCGTATGGGAAAAGACTCCTGCGATGACAAGGGCTGTTTCGCCCTCGAGCACGCACCACACAAACAAAATAATGTACCCATAGGTACGGATAAGCTCAATGAATGTTCCTTCCATGGGCCCTGCTTAGTCAAAATGGAGTAAGGATTTAGCTTGCACCATGTCCTTGTCGCCACGACCCGAGAGGTTGACGATGATGAGAGCGTTTTCGCGCACTTTAGGGTCCATTTTTTTAAGGTATGCCACAGCATGAGCGCTCTCAAAGGCAGGAATGATGCCTTCTTTTTGACTGAGCCACACAAAGGCGTCTAGGGCTTCTTGGTCGGTAACACTCTCATAGGTGACCTTGTTTAAATCTTTCAAGTGCGCATGTTCTGGCCCGATGCCAGGGTAATCCAATCCCGCAGAAAAGGAATGGGCTTCTAAAATCTGCCCGTCTTCATCTTGCAGTAAGTAGCTCATTTGCCCGTGCAATACACCAGGACTCCCTTTTTGCAAACTTGCGCCGTGCTTGGATGTGTCAAGCCCTAGGCCGCCTGCTTCAATGCCGATACACCGCACACCCTCTTCGCCCAAAAAGTGGCTAAACATGCCAATGGCGTTGCTTCCCCCGCCAATGCACGCGACCACAAAATCAGGCAAGCAGTTTGCTGTTGCTAAAATCTGTGCCTTGGCTTCGTAGCCAATGACTGCTTGAAAGTCGCGCACCATGAGGGGATACGGATGGGGTCCTGCGACGGTGCCGATGATATAAAAGGTGTCGCGCGCGTGGGTAACCCAGTGGCGGATGGCTTCGTTCATGGCATCTTTGAGCGTACGGCTTCCGCTTTTGACAGGGTGGACTTTAGCTCCTAAAAGTTTCATGCGAAAGACATTAAGTTCTTGCCGCTCCACGTCTTTTTCGCCCATAAACACGTCGCATTCAAGGCCCAGTAGTGCCGCGACGGTCGCCGTAGCTACGCCATGTTGTCCCGCACCTGTTTCGGCGATGACCCGTTTTTTGCCTAAGCGCTTAGCGAGCAAACCTTGGACGATGGTGTTGTTGATTTTGTGCGCACCCGTGTGGTTTAAATCTTCCCGTTTGAGGTAAACGCGGGCACCGAGTTCTTCGGAGAGGTTGTTGGCAAAATAAAGAGGCGAGGGACGGCCGACGTACTCTTTAAAATAATAATCCACCTCCATCCAAAAGTCTTTGTCAAAGCGCAACGCGCGGTAGGCTTCGTCGAGTTCGCACAGTACGGGCATCAAGGTTTCAGGTACGTAACGTCCGCCAAAAATGCCAAAATGGCCGTTGTGGTCGGGGTCAAAAGGGGAGGGTTTAGGAATATACATTAATCAATCTCCAAGACCGAATACACGGGAGTCGTTTTTTTAATGGCTTCGTCGCCACGCAAAAAGGTTAGGTTGATGATAAAACACGCTTCCACGCATTCACCGCCTGCTTTGTTGATAAGGTTGACCGCCGCATTGGCCGTGCCGCCTGTAGCGATGAGGTCGTCGATGAGCAACACGCGCGGATGTGCCAAGCCGTGGCTAAACGCATCAATGTGTAGCTCTACTTCATCTACCCCGTATTCTAGGGAATATTTTTCACTGATGGTAGTGTAGGGAAGTTTGCCTGGTTTGCGGATGGGCACAAAGCGGGTGCGAAGCAAGGAAGCAAGAGCTGCTCCAAAAATAAAACCGCGCGACTCGATGCCTGCGATGTATTGGATGTCCATGTCTGCGTAGCGCTTAACAAGGTGGTCCATTAAAAAATGAAAGGCTTCAGGGTTGTTTAATAGGGTCGTGATGTCTTTAAATTGGATGCCAGGCTTGGGGTAATCAGGAACATTGCGAATGGCTGCAAGCAAATGAGACTTTTCACTTTCGGTGAGTGTATGCATGGATGACCTTTGGAAAATATTGGATTATAACAGTGCTTCGATTTTGCCCTCAAGTTCTTTGATGCGTTGACGCAGCTTGTCACTCTCGAGGCGGTATTGGCTGTTGCGCGTGCGAAGGGATTTGGTATCGCCGCGGATTTTATTGAGTTCATCACTGAGGATGTCGATGTTGCCAAGGGCACGTTGGAGTTGCACTTGGTATTTTCGAATGACCACTTCTGCGTCCCCTAGGGTGTTTTTAACCATAGCATTACCCAGTTTTTCTTTGCGCAAGAGTGTTTTAAAATAAAAAACCATCACAGTTAGATAAACACACAAGGAGACAAGAATGGTGGTGAAAATCCAGTCTAAAAACATCTTAGCACTCGATTTTGTCGACGCGCGTAGCGTGACGTCCGCCTTCAAACGGGGTGGAGATAAATGCGTCTAACATCGACTCAATCACACCAAGTCCCACAATCCGTTGCCCAAAGGCAAGGATGTTGGCATTGTTGTGGGCTCTGGCCATTTGGGCGGTGTAGGCATCGTGGCAAAGGGCCGCACGAATTCCCTCGTGCTTGTTGGCTGCAAGAGAGATGCCAATGCCTGTACCACAAATCACGATACCGAAACTCCCAGTATCTTTCAAAACTGCCAAAGCGACCTTGTGTCCAAAATCAGGGTAGTCTACACGTTCGTCTGTGGCGGGGCCAAGGTCTTCTACTTTGCACCCGTGTGTTTTTAAAAGGGCAATCACATCTTTTTTGATAGCAAAACCCGCGTGATCGGTGCCAATGTAAAATTTCATGCGCATCCTCTTTGTGTGTAAAGTGACGCGATTATAACATAGCGAGGTTTAAAGGTGTGTTACGGAAGCAAAAGCCCAATAAAATAGTGCATAGGAGCAAACACATAGATGGAAAAGGGGGAGATAAGTAGCAATACAAGGAGAATAAATCCGTACCTTCCTGCGCGGTCCATCCAGTGGGCAACTTTATGCCAACCCATCCAAGCAGCAAAATAACTTAGCGCATGAGAACCATCAAGGGGCGGAATGGGATAGAGATTAAACAAGGCAAGAATGACATTGATAACCACAAGATAAGAAAAAAAGGAGTAAATGAAAAGACTTACCATCGAGCTGGGTGCGGTGAGATTGTGGAGCACGGCCGAAGCACACAAAGCAAGGGTAATGTTGTAGGCAATTCCCGCAAGACTCACTTGGATAGCTGCAAGGTAGCCTCCATTTCGAATAACAGTGCGAATATATACAGGTACGGGTTTGGCCCAGCCAAACAAAAATCCTGTGGAAAAATAAAGCAAGGAAGGAACCAGAAAAGTCCCCACAGGGTCTACATGTAAAAGGGGATTGGGGCTAAGTCTACCTGCGTTTTTAGCCGTATCGTCCCCGTAGCGGTAAGCCATCAAGCCATGCATAATTTCATGCCCTACGATGGCAATAATCAAAGAAAAAACCATCGCAATGATGGGTAAAATACTAATAAGATCCACGGGTAAAATGCACCTCTTTTTCTACGGTTGAAACAAACCGCCCAATACGATCCCATCGGATAACGTAATTATCATCCCACGAAAAGTAGATAAACCACGGTTTGCCTACGATGTGTTTGTAAGGTACGCTTCCCCAGAAGCGGCTGTCGTTAGAGTGGTCGCGGTTGTCGCCTACCATAAAAAACTCATCTTGGGGTACTTTAAAGTAGTAAGCGTTATGGTTAAGTCCATCGTTGCGTAAAGGAAGCTCTTGCACAAGAGCAGGGCGCATGGCCAAATTATTGCCCATGAGATGCAAGGTCATTTGGGTAAAAAGGTCTACATTTTCATCATATGAAATACCAGAATATTCGCCCATGAAGGGGTTTTTTACCCACAGTTTTCCTCCAAGGGTAACGATTTTTTCGGAAGGATAAGTGCTTTTAATAAAGTCGTCTCCTTCATGGGGACGCAAGTAGAGTACTTTGTCTTGGTAGATAATTTCATCGCCCCCTGTGGCAACACAGCGTTTAACATAGTGGATTTTTGGGTCAAGCGGGTAGCGAAACACCACAATATCACCCCGTGCAGGACGTGGTCCTTCGATGAGGTGGCCATTGCCAAAAAAATCAGGCAACACGGGCACTTCAATCCACGGCAAATGGGGCACAGGAGTGCCGTAAGAGAATTTTTTGACAAACAAATGGTCGCCAATAAGCAAGGAGCGTTTCATGGAGCCGCTAGGAATTACAAAGGCTTGGGCGATAAAGAAAATAATCAACAAAACGATGACAACCGTTCCTGTCCAGCTGTTGGAAAAGGAGTAGAGTTTTTTAAGCAAGTTTTTCATGCGCGAGAGGATTCCTTAGCGATTTTTGGCTGCGTGTACAGTGTTGGAAAGTAGCATGGCAATGGTCATGGGACCTACGCCGCCAGGCACGGGGGTGATGAACGTACATTTGGGAGCGACCGCGTCAAAATCCACATCGCCTACCAAGGTGCCCTTGTCGGTGCGGTTGATGCCCACGTCGATGACGATAGCACCTTCTTTGACCATGTCCGCTTTAAGAAGAGCAGGTTTGCCTACACCAACGACCAACAAATCCGCGCGCAAGGTGTGGGCTTTTAAGTCTTTGGTTTGGCTATGGCATACAGTAACGGTTGCCCCTGCGTTAATCAAAAGGTTCATCATGGGTTTGCCCACGATGTTGCTGCGCCCAATGACGCACACGTCCATGCCTTTAGGGTTAATGGCGTAGGCTTCTAAAAGTTTCATCACGCCAAGGGGTGTACAAGGGACAAAGCCTTCAAGGTTTTGACTCAGTTTGCCCACATTGATGGCGTGAAATCCGTCCACGTCTTTGCACGGAGTGATGGCCTCCAGGATGGCATCGCTATCAAGATGCGCAGGAAGAGGAAGTTGGACTAAAATGCCGTCTACTTGGGGGTCTTTATTAAGGGTGTCAATGAGCGAAAGAAGGGCCTCTTGGGCGGTGGATTCGGGAAGCCGATGCATAATGGAACGGATGCCTACGGCTTCGCAAGAACGCTCTTTCATGCCTACGTAGGTTGCACTGGCAGGGTCGGATCCTACAAGGACAACAGCAAGTCCTGGGACGACCCCTTTTTCTTTTAAAGTTTTACATTCGGATGTAAGTGTTTGTTTAAATGTGTCGCTGAGGGCTTTGCCATCAAGGAGTGTCATAAAGTACCTTTTCATGTGGTATTAATTGAATGTCGGGTATAGTATCCAAACTCAGTTTAAAATCAGGATAATCAACGTCAATGCAGTATTCCCTCGTGTTTTTTCTTAGTGTTTCACTTGCCTTTGCGGGGGATTTCATGACACAAATGGAATACGCCAAAATGCTTTACGAAAACCCACGTGGCATTGGTTGCGTCCATTGCCATGGCCCCAAAGGCGAGGGGAAAGTGTTGGCCCGTTTTAAAGAAAAAGGAAAGGAGAAGGAGATTGTAGCCCCTTCGTTGCATGGCTTAAGTAAGGAGCGTTTCGCTAAAGGAATTTTAGCCTCAAAGTCTGTGATGCCAACCTATTTTTTAACCAATGACGAAATTGAAAGTCTCTATTATTTTGTAACTAATATTCAAAACAATGACAAAGGAAAATGATGCAATTTACCAACAGTATCCGTGCGTTTGAAGCAGCCAGTCGCGTTATTCCAGGTGGTGTAGATTCTCCTGTGCGTGCCTTTGGCGGTGTAGGCGGAACACCTCCGTTTATTAAAGAGGCCAAAGGGGCTTTCATGACCGACATTGATGGCAACCGGTACATTGATTTTGTACAAAGTTGGGGTCCGCTGATTTTGGGCCACGCTAATGAAGTGATTGAAGAAGCTGTTATTAAAGCAGTTAAAAAAGGACTAAGTTACGGAGCGCCAACAGAAGTAGAAACAGAGCTCGCGGCGTCTATTTGTGGCCTGTTTGACACTATCGATAAAGTGCGTTTTGTCAGCAGTGGTACCGAAGCAGTAATGAGCGCTATTCGTCTGGCACGTGGCTTTACATGTAAGCATGATATTATCAAGTTTGAAGGGTGTTATCATGGGCACAGCGATGCTTTGCTTGTCAAAGCAGGAAGTGGTGCCGTTACCTTTGGAAATCCCTCAAGCCCAGGTGTTCCAGAGGGTACAACTAAGCACACCTTGCTCGCTCGCTATAACGATTTGGAAAGCGTAAGAGCATGCTTTGAGGCGAGCGAAGGCGTTGCGTGCGTGATTGTTGAGCCGATTGCTGGAAATATGGGTTTTGTGCCTTCTTCTCCAGAATTTCTAGAAGGCTTGCGCACGTTGTGCGATACCTATGGCGCACTTCTTATCTTTGATGAGGTTATGAGCGGGTTTCGTGCCTCTCTTAGGGGAGCCCAAGGGGTATTTGCCACACGTCCAGATATGGTCACCTTTGGCAAGGTGATTGGGGGCGGTATGCCTGTGGGTGCCTTTGGTGCACGCGCAGAGATTATGGCAATGCTCTCTCCAGAGGGGCCTGTGTATCAAGCGGGAACACTTAGCGGCAATCCTATTGCCATGAATGCAGGGCTGGCTTCTTTGGGAGAGATTATCCGTAAAGAAGCCAGTTTGTATCCACGATTAAAAGAACTAGCGCAACGTCTTACTGTAGGTCTAGAGGCAGCGGCTAGGGCTAATGGTATTCCTTTGCAAACGGGTTTTTGTGGCTCCATGTTCGGGTTCTTTTTTAATGAAAACCCTGTGCGTAACTTTGATGAAGCTTTGCGTTCAGACACAAAGCGTTTTGCGGCGTTCCACCGAGGCATGTTGGAGCGTGGCGTCTATTTTGCATGCAGTCAATTTGAGGCAGGGTTTATTTGTGAACCTATGGATGAGGCAATGATAGACACAGTGATTGCCCACGCGCATGAGGTAATGAAAACACTATGAGTGAAGAACAAAAACCGCGCATAAGGCGCGTGCTTGAGGGGGCAGAGCAACTCACCCTTGGAGTGTCGATGATTGTTGCGGTGGTGCTAGGCGTTGGCGCAGGTGTTCTAATGCGTGACATGACAGGCATCGGATGGCTGTTTTGGGCAGGATTGGCATGGGGGATTGCCGCCGCCGCCCTTAATGTGCACAAGGCGTATAAACGCCAAATGAAATCTTACGATGAGTCTAGTGATGAAACGCCAAATGGTAAGGAAAAAGAGTGAGCAACCCGCGATACTTTCTTTACATGTACGCGGCGGCGGAGGCGGGGTTTTTCCTCGCTTCGCTCTTTTTTGGATTAACGTGGTTTATAAATACCCAAGTGGCGTTTTTTTGCTCTTTGGCCATTACGACTGCAACTTTTTTTTCTTATCAAAAAATGGTGCAAAGGCGCCTAGAGGCGGGAGCATATGTGCTTGAAGAAGATGAGGATGAAGATGAAGAAAAAGACCCCGATGATCCCGCGGGGCTATGGAGAGAAGAGCAACCCCTTCCGCCAGTAGATTTTAAAACCATGGTGCAAGAAGAGAAAGAACGCCAAAAACAAGAAAAACAAGGGCTGTTGTCAAAACTTCACCTCCCGCAATCCATTCCTAGCCTGATGTTTCCTTATCGCTTAATCGCTTACGCTATGTTGTATGTGGGGTTTTTGGCGCTGCAACGTCAGGGAGTGTTTGAAATAGTGCCTTTTGTTATTGGTCTTGGTGCAGTACCATTGGTGGCACTGTTGACACCGCTAGTTTTTGCCCCTAAGCGCTAATAAGGGGTGATGTAATAATAATTTGTTCTTCTTTGAAATGCACGATGCAATTAATAGTTTTGGCGATGGCTTGTGCGTCTAGTTCAAAACGGCGGTCGCGCCCTTCCCCTTCTACTAAAATGGTAAAAATAGGGTATTTTTTCTCTTTAAAACGAATATGCTCTCCGGTTTTTAAGGAGAGTTTTGTGGTGATTTTTGGTGCATGCTGGAAGCTAGCATAGGTTTTGTTGAGCAGTTTGGTAAACCCATCAATCTGAAGACGTAAATCAGGAAAGGTGGGGTCAAACTCTTTTTTAAATTGGGTATTTTGGCCAGTCGAGGTGGCGCTAATACACAAGTCAAGGAGTGTGTAAATATTGACAGGTTCGCCGTATTCGGCAATGGTGGAGAATTTTTGGGTTGCGTATTTGTAAAGCTTTACCCCAATTTCCTCTTCGCTTTCGTAGCCAACGGTGATGCCATAAAAGCGGTAAGAGCCAAACTCAAGGTCTAAAATAGTGGTTTTAAACCCATAAGTAATCGCCGCATACGCACCTGCGATGTCAAAAATTTCTTTGGTAGAAACCTCACCAAGAAGATACTGCGCCTCTTGATTGAGGCTCTTGACTTTTCCATTGGCATCAAAAATAATGAAAGGATTGTAGTCGTGTTCAATCCACTTTTCTAAAAACTGCACGGATTTCCTTACATGTAACGCGTTTTTTTAGCCCTCAATATAGTTTTTTAGTTTGCGCCCCACCTTGGGGTGTTTGAGCTTTTTAATGGCAGAACTTTCGATTTGGCGCACGCGTTCACGGGTGACACTGAGTTCTTTGCCAATCTCTTCAAGGGTGCGATCGCTTTCGTCGCTCAGCAAACCAAAGCGCATACGAATAACCGCTTTTTCCCGCTCATTGAGTTGATCTAGCACTTCATCAATCTGATCTTTGAGGTCATTTTTAAGAATGTGATCCATCGGGCTTAGGGTGGTGCGGTCTTCTACAAAATCCCCAAATTTTCCATCGTCTTCATTGCCAATAGGCGCTTCAAGAGAGATGGGCTCTTTGGTGATTTTGATGACGTTTTTGACCTTGTCTGGTGTCAATCCTACCTCTTCGGCAATGGTTTCAATGTCGGGTTCTTTGCCGTGTTCTTGCAAGTGTTTGCGGATGATTTTATTGATACGGTTGATGGTTTCAATCATGTGAATCGGAATCCGAATGGTGCGCGCTTGGTCGGCGATGGCGCGAGAAATGGCTTGGCGAATCCACCACGTCGCGTACGTGGAAAACTTGTAGCCTTTTTTGTATTCAAATTTATCAACCGCTTTCATGAGGCCGATGTTACCCTCTTGAATGAGGTCCAAAAAGGGAAGTCCTCGGTTGGTGTAGCGTTTGGCGATGGAGACCACAAGGCGCAGGTTGGACTTTGCCATGCGGGTTTTAGCCTCATCAGCGATGCGTTTTCCCCGTTTGATTTGCTCTAAAATCTCTTTTAAAAGAGCGGGCTCAAGGTTGAAGCTTTGTTTGCTGGCCTCTTTGGTTTGGAAGAGTTTTTTGATTTCCATATAAGTGGAAACCATGGTAGCTTCGGGAACCTCAAGAGTGATATCCTCCTTGGATAAATCAATAATGCGGCTTAAAATCTTTTGATGGTTTTCCTTGAGAGTTTCATTAAAAAGAGGAAGTTTGTATTCAAGGCGTTTAAGTTCTTTGTCAAACTCTCCATCGCTTTTAAGGGCTGTTTCCATAGATTTTACAAGTTCATTGATAAGCTTGCTCGTTGGCCCTAGGTCCATTAGCTTCTCTTTTAAAAGCTTTTTCTTGAACGCTTGTGAGAGGTGATGGGTAAGAACTTCAACTTCGTCACCCTCGGGTTCTTTTTGCCCTGTGCGCATCCAGTCTTTTTTAGCTTTTTCTAGGGCCTTGAAGCTTTCGATGACTTTTTCGGTGCGTTTGTTGTCTTTGCGTGAGGTTTTGCGTGGCTCATCGCTGTCGCTATCGTCGCTATCATCGTCGCTATCATCGTCGCTATCATCACTCTCGTTGTCGTCCTCAAAGCTTTTAAAAAGCTCTTTAACACGGCGTTCGCGGTTGATGAGGGATTCTTTATAATCAAGGATGAAATCAATCAAATAAGGCACAGAACAAAATGCATCAATGATAATGTCTTCGCCAAATTCAATTTTTTTACTGATGTCAATCTCTTCTTCTTTGGTTAACAAAGAGATTTGTCCCATTTCACGCAAGTACATACGTACAGGACTGTCGCTACGTGACCACTCGAGTAGCTCTTTTTCGCTGGCAAGGTCAAACTCATCTTCCAAAGACTCATCTTGAAGTTTTTTGCGCGCTTCTTCACGTTTTTTTGCTTCTTCGATGTTGCGCATTTTAGCAATTTCAGCCGAAGTAATCAGGCTAATGGAGTATTTTTCAAGTAAGGTTAAAAGTTTTTTGACATTGGCGCCAGTGGGTTGCTTGGGAAAGTAGTCCATGAGGGTTTCATAAGTAACATGCCCCTTTTCATTTTCTTTGAAAAGGTCTTCGATTTGTTGAAACAATTCTTTTGCGGACATAGCGAGGCACTCCTAGGGGTCAAGAAAATAGGTGTAAAGTTTGGATTTGAAAAAGGCCATATTATACCCAAATGATATTAAAAAGCACTAAAATCGCCTTGCTTTTTCACGCATTAGACATGGAACACTCATTGCTTATATTGTGCAAGACACAGAGTGAAGGTAGGTTTTGTATGCAAAATGGATTTTATGTAGCCACAGGAGCCATGGTCACACAGTTTAACAAGCTGGATGTGATTTCAAATAACCTTGCCAATATCAACACCCCTGCTTTTAAGCGCGATGATGTGGTTATTGCAGATTTTAGCCGCATTTACCAAGAGGTAAGAGATGAACTTCCTTTGCGTAATCATACTAAGGAAGCGGCTAAATTTATTAATCGCAATATTGACCGTGTGCCGCAGGTGAGCGAGCAGTATGTGACCTTTTCCCAAGGAGGCGTAAAGGCTACGGGCAATCCTTTTGATTTTGCCCTCAAGCGCGATGATGCGTTTTTTATGGTAGAGACGCCTCAGGGTATTCGTTTGACCCAAAACGGTGCGTTTACTCTGAATGAAGAGGGAATTTTAAGCACCAAGGAAGGTTATCCCGTGTTGCCTGCTAATTTTTTCCAGACCAATCAATACATCGAGTTTGCACCTGAAGCAACCGTTACGGCTGATGCTAATGGTAATTTATATGCCGATGGCGATGTGGTTAATGCCCTTTACATTGCGCAAGCCGAAGACCCAAGAAGACTCACTAAAGAGGGCGATCATTTGTATATTTTTGAAGATGAGAATCAGGTGCGTGCCCTCGAGGAAGCGGATGTGGTAGCCCAAGGGTTTTTAGAAATGAGCAACGTCAATCCTGTGCGGGAAATGGTCGGGCTCATTGAGGCCCAGCGCATGGTAGAAATGTACCAAAAAGTAATGACCTCTCACATGGATGATCTTAACAGTGAAGCCATTAATAAATTAGCAAACGTTAAAGGATAATAACGATGATTCGCTCACTTTACACTGCCGCAACAGGCATGAAAGCCCAACAACTTCAAATCGACACCACGTCTAATAATATCTCAAACGTCAATACCATTGGGTATAAAAAACAACGCGCTGAATTTGCCGATTTGTTTTACCAGACGATGGAATACGCAGGAACGGCTACCTCCGCCACAACCCAATCGCCTACGGGCATTGAAGTGGGCTTGGGTGTGCGACCGACGGCCATTACTAAGATTTTTACTCAGGGAAACTTTAAAGAGACGACCAATAACCTTGACCTTGCCATTACTGGTAAAGGGTTTTTTCAAGTCCAGCTTCCCGATGGTACGGTTGCTTTTACCCGAAATGGAGCGTTTAAACTTGATGGCGAGGGCAACGTGGTAAACAGTGACGGCTACAGGCTAATCCCCGAAATCGTGGTGCCTGAAGATGCGACACAAATTTCCATCGGCGTAGATGGCACCGTGTCGGTGTTGCAAGCAGGGGATACCCAAATGAATGAAATTGGGCAAGTTGAGATTGCCAACTTTATCAACCCAGCAGGGCTTCACTCTTTGGGGGATAATAATTTTATCAATACTAATGCCTCGGGCGATGCTATCTTGGGTGTACCGGGCCTGAATGGGTTTGGCCAAGTGCGCCAAGGGTTTGTGGAGATGAGCAACGTGCAACTTGTGGAAGAGATGACGGACCTCATCACCGGACAGCGTGCCTACGAAGCTAACTCTAAGGCCATTGTCACCTCAGATGAAATGTTGCAAACGGTGAACCAACTCAAACGATAAGGTAGGGTAATGCTACTCATCATTCCTCTCATTGCGGCGATTATTTTGGCATGGACGGTGGATGCGATTTATTTCTCAGATACTGAACCAAAAAAGCGTATAGAGCGCCCCAAAGCCCCCAATGAGAGCGCGCAACGCTATTTGGAGCAACATATCCACAAAAAAGAAACCCCTTAGCGCTGTTGTGTTAAAATCCTTTTTTTCTTGTAACGTGCCTTACATGTAAAGAGTAGGGGTCTAATCAAAGGGGTTGCGTGCGGTTTGGTAATGTGATAAAACTAACAATTCCAGTGATGATGGGGTATATTCCTTTGGGGATGGCCTTTGGTTTGTTGGCTTCTTCAATGTTAATTCCATGGCATTATGCTTTTGCGATGAGCATGTTTATTTTTGCTGGTGCGGGGCAGTTTTTGGCCTTGAGTTTGTTTGCGGCAAACGCGACCTTGCTAGAGATTGGCGTGGCGACGTTTTTGCTTAATTTACGCCACTCTTTTTACGGACTTTCCATGATTAGTACGTTCAAGGGAATGGGCAAAGGAAAGCACTACCTCATTTTTGGCCTCACGGATGAAACCTTTGCTTTGCTAAAAACCGCCTCTATGTCTCCCCAAAACCGTGAAAAAACCTACGTGCAAATCACCGCGCTTAACCAGTTTTATTGGGTGGTCGGAACACTCCTTGGGGCGGGTCTTGGAAGTATTGTGCCTTTTGATTACACGGGCATTGCGTTTTCGCTGACGGCTTTGTTTGTGGTACTTTCCATCGAACTCTACCGCAAGCAACCTAATCCCAAACCGCTCATGGTGGCCTTGCTGATTGGCATGGCGGGCATGGTGATTTTGCCTAGCGCGAAGATGTTGATTATCTCCCTAGCACTTGCGGCGGGATTGCTCATTGGGCTTAAGGGGTGGATGGATGAGTGAAATGTACCTGATACAAGGCATCGCTCTGGCTGCTCTTGCTACCTATGTGACACGGATTTTGCCTTTTGTGTTTTTTGCCAAGCGCGAACCAGGCCCCTTGGTGCGTTTGATTGAAAAACATATGCCCGTGATGATTATGGTGATTTTGGTTTTTTACGCGATTCGCGATGTGCCTTTTGGAGTGTATCCTTATGGCGTGCCGGAACTTCTTGGGATTGTAGTTGCAGGAGCGATGCATATGAGGTTTAACAATGCGCTCATGAGCATTGTCGTGGCAACGGGGCTGTACATGGTGTTGGTGCAATATGTGTTTTAGCTTTACATGTAAGGAATAAGTGATGAGTAGTGCTGCGTTGATGCTTTTTATCCCCACGTTTATCGCTGTTTCGGTGACGCCTGGCATGTGTATGACCTTGGCTATGACCCTTGGGATGAGCGTGGGATTTAAGCGTGCGTTGTGGATGATGGCGGGTGAACTCGTGGGGGTAGGGCTTGTGGCAGTGTGTTCGGTTGTGGGTGTGGCGGTAGTGATGCTTGCGTATCCTGATTTTTTTACCGTGTTTAAGTGGGTTGGGGGAGCGTATTTGATTTATCTTGGGGTGCAGTTGTGGCGCTCGCGTGGCAAAATGTCTTTGAGTAGTGATAAAAAAACAGGCGCCATTCCGCCGCTTACGCTGATGTTGCAAGGCTTTGTGACGGCGGTTGCCAACCCAAAAGGGTGGGCGTTTTTTATCGCGTTGTTGCCTCCTTTTATCGCGTATGAACGGCCTTTATTTGGGCAACTTGCCATCTTGGTGGGGATCATTTTGGTGATTGAGTGGTGTTCGTTAATGCTTTATGCCCTTGGAGGAAGTTCTTTGCGCGCGTTGTTGCAACAAGAAAAACACGTCAGAATGCTCAATAAAATCGCAGGGGTTTTGATGATGGGGGTTGGCGTGTGGTTGGCTTTGGAGTAATTTTAGCACAATGCCCTTTTGGAATTTAATCTTTCTTATACCACTTTTTGGTTAGAATGTTCCCTATTTCTTCTTTACATGTAAGGATTTTCATGAGTACTATTACTGGAAACATTTGGTGTTTTGGTGACAATATCGACACAGATTTAATCATAGCCGCACGCTATCTTAACACCTCAGACCCCAAAGAACTTGCCAAGCACGTGATGGAAGACGCAGACCCTGATTTTGTTTCTAAATTGCAACCGGGTGATGTGATTGTAGCAGGGGAAAATTTTGGGTGCGGGAGCAGCCGTGAACATGCCCCCATCGCTTTAAAAGCTGCAGGAGTCGCCGCTATTGTGGCCAAAAGCTATGCGCGTATTTTTTACCGCAATGCGTTTAATACAGGTTTGCCCATCTTTGAACTGGCTAACACCGAAGCCTTTAAGGAAGGTCACAAAATCTCCATTTCTCCTTCTGAGGGCACCATCGTCAATGAAGCAACGCAAGCAAGTTATCAGTTTTCCCCCATTCCTCCTTTTATGCAAGAACTTATCCAAGCAGGTGGTCTTATGGAGTACGCCAAAATGGAACTTGCCGCTTCAAAAGGAGATCGCGCATGAGGCAATACAAGTTAGCTATCATTAAGGGTGATGGCATTGGGCCGGAGATTATTGACGAAGCTATTAAGGTGCTTGATGCTGTCTCCTCTCATGAAAATTTTGAGCTTAGTTATAGCGATTTTTTGATGGGCGGGGCTGCTATTGACGTGTTTGGCGAGCCGCTTCCAGAAGAGACGGTGCAAGGGTGTCTTAAAGCAGATGCTATTTTATTTGGTGCTATTGGTGGTGAAAAATGGGACACGCTTCCGCGAGAAAAACGTCCTGAAACAGGCCTTTTGAACCTGCGCAAAGCCTTGGGCGTGTTTGCTAATTTGCGCCCCGTGTCAGTGTATGATGAGCTAGTCAATGCTAGCACCTTGAAGCCCGAAGTGCTCAAAGGTGTGGACATGATGGTCGTGCGCGAACTTACCGGTGGGATTTACTTTGGCCAACCCCGCGCCAAAGAGGCTGAGCGTGCATACAACACGATGGTGTACACTAAGGAAGAGATTGTGCGCATTGCTAAAGTAGCTTTTGAGAGCGCTATGAAACGCCGTAAGCAAGTTTGTTCTGTAGATAAAGCCAATGTTTTGGAAGTGAGTCAATTGTGGCGAGAGACTGTCGAAGAAGTAGCCAAAGAGTACCCTGAAGTTTCTCTTTCTCACATGTACGTGGACAACGCTGCCATGCAAATGATTCGCAATCCAAAGCAATTTGATGTGGTTTTAACAGGCAATATTTTTGGTGATATTTTGAGCGATGAGGCCAGTATGATAAGTGGCTCCATTGGCCTTTTACCTTCCGCTTCTGTGGGTGGGCAAGTAGGGTTGTTTGAGCCTATTCATGGTTCTGCTCCTGATATTACCGGTCAAGGCATTGCTAACCCAATCGCGACGATTTTATCCGCAGCCATGATGTTGCGTTTTGCACTTGGCGAAGAGAGTGCGGCTAGTCGCATTGAAAAAGCGGTGCAACAAGTACTTAAAGAGGGCTACCGCACCAAAGACCTCTCGGCATATGAGGCAAAAGAGGTGTGTTCAACCAGTGAAATTGGCTCTATTATCGCAAGCTACGTCGCCAAAGTATGAACACCCTGACTCTTGCTAGCGTTTACGAACTCCAAGGTCTCAAAGAAGAGGCGTTGGAAATTTATAAAGAAATTTTAAAAAAAGAACCCCAAAATAAAGAAGCCAAGGTAGCCATTCGTAGGTTGTGTGGTATTCGTAAGAAATACCTTGGCGTTAACGAAGAGATGAAGGCCTTTTTTGTCAACATGGACAGCGAGGTAGAATTTATGGAATTTGAAAGGTGGCTTGCAAAACTATGGAACTAAAAGACATGATTCTCTCAACCTTGGCAGAGTTAGATAACGAAGTAAAAACACCCCCTGAGCCTCCAAAAAAAGAAGAAATTTCTACCCCAAAAGAGCCTGCGCTTGAGCCTCAAAAAGAGGAGACCGCAGACGATACTCGCTTTTTAAGAAATGTCAGAGAGCGCATTTTAGTCTTGTTTGAAGGGTTTCAAGCACCCAACAATAAAAACATCGAAGCCAAGGTGGATTTAACCCTCAACTTTTTAGAGTACCTGCTCGCTTCCATCGAAGAAGAGCTTGAAAAAGCGGAGAAGTCTCGGGGAAAATGAGCCCGCTTGCCGCACTTTCTCCTGCGCTTTTAAGACAACTTTCTTCCCTTAAAACCCTTCTATTTTCCCATACTTCTCGTGCTTATATTGTCGGTGGCGCGGTCCGAGATTTACTTCTTGGTCGCCCCGTTAAAGACATAGACATTGAAGTCTACGACATCGCGCCAGAGGCGTTTGATGCCCTAATGCACTCATGGGGTGCTAAGGGTGTGGGAAAATCCTTTTTTGTCTACAAGTTTGGGGACATCGACCTCTCTTTGCCGCGCCTTGAGACCAAAGTGGCCAAAGGGCATCAGGGGTTTGAAGTGCGCGCGTGTCAAGATGAACGTCTTGCAAGCAAGCGGCGAGATTTTACGATCAATGCACTAATGCTTCATCTTTTTGATGAAAAGCTGGTGGATTTTTGGGGCGGAAGTGTGGATCTAAAAGTGGGCGTATTGCGCTTGGTAGATGCCCAAAAATTTGGCGAAGATCCCTTGCGGGTTTTGCGTGGGGTGCGTTTTGCGGCAAGTTTTGGCTTTCATATTGCGCCCCAAACACAAGAAATTATGAAAAAGTTAAATATCTTGGAGTTAAGTCAAACGCGAATTACATGGGAACTTGAAAAACTTTTCATCGCACCTTTTGTTGCGCATGGGGTGCTTTACATGTACCGTCTTGGACTTTTTGATACACTTTTTGGCATCACCCCTTCGTGGCGTGCTGTTGCTAAATTTTCTCGCGCTTTAATGCGCCATTTGCCCTATTGCCCTCCTTCTCTTAGGCCCTACCTTTGGCTTTTTGTTGCTTGTCATTACTTTGACTTTGATGCCTCAATGGTGGTTCAAAAACTCGCCTTACCTTCCCGTTACCGTCGTTTTTTGGAAAAAACTCCCTTTGGGCATGAGCACATGAGCGATTATGAGTTGGTACAAGTGGCATTAACGCGCCCATTAAAAACATGGGTAGGCATAGCGCGACCTGGCTATGAGGCACGGGCACGGGCACTGGGTGTTTATGAGTGCGTCTTTGATGGTGGCGTGCGCGTGGAAGAGGTGATGGCGGAGGGGTTTTGTGGAAAGACCCTTGGGGAAGAGTTGCGTAGACGGATTAGGGCACGGGCAAAATCCCTTTACATGTAAAGGGTAAGCGTTACATGTAAAGGGTAGATTTACATAAAAGATGTAAAAAAATACCATAAATCATGTCGTTAATATACATCAAAGATTTATTTAGTATACTAAAAGCACGGTTTTTTAAACCGAAATTAAGTATTTTTACAGCGATAATATTTGTAAAATACGACAAGGAGATCCGTGCAAGAACAACATTCTTTAGAGTTTCGTTGCCCCACCCTTGAAGACAGCCCTCAACTTTTTTCCCTCGTCGTTCGCTCCAAGCCTCTTGATGTGAACTCACGTTATGTGTATATGCTTGTTGCAAGCCATTTTAGACAAACTAGTATTGTGGCAACCGTAGGCGAAAAAGTGGTGGGTTTTGTGAGTGGGTACAAGCTCCCCGAGAGTCCTCAAACACTTTTTGTGTGGCAAGTGGCGGTAGATGAGAGCATGCGAGGTCAAGGTTTGGCAGTGCGAATGATTGAGCAATTACTAAAACAACTGCCTGCAATCTCGTGGATACACACAACCATTACTCCTTCCAATACCCCTTCCAAGCGACTATTTGAGCGCGTGGCTACTTTGCATAATGCAGCACTAGAGCAGGAGATGGGATTTGAAGGTACGCTGTTTGGCGAAGATGGCCATGAGGCGGAAATGCTCTACACTATCGGGCCACTACACTAGTGTTCATTTAGAAATCCATTTAGGTGCGCGTTTGTGTCAAACAGAACTTAGCGCTAACGGAGTCTTTAAGGTTTATTTTAAAGGCACCAAGAGTTTTGTAAAAACTCTATTTACATGTACAAGGAAAAACAATGAGAGTATTTGAAAACCATGAATCGGAAGTACGAGGGTATATTCGCTCGTTTCCTACTATTTTTAAAACTGCCAAAGGTGCTATTTTAACAGACGAAAGTGGTGATGAATTTATTGATTTTTTTGCAGGAGCAGGAACCCTTAATTATGGACATAATAACGAGCATATTAGTAAAGCAGTGATTGAGTATTTGCAAAACGATGGCATTGTGCACGGGCTCGACATGGCAACAACTGCCAAAAAAGAGTTTATTCAGACCTTTCAAAATAGCATCTTAAAACCCAGAAACCTTGAATACGTGATGCAATTTACAGGCCCAACAGGCACCAATGCTGTGGAAACAGCATTGAAGCTTGCCAGAATGGTGAAAAAACGCAGCAACATTGTCTCTTTTTCCAACGGGTTTCATGGGTTAACACAAGGCTCCTTGGCGGTTACGGGAAACAACGACTACCGCGACGAGAGCTACATTAGCCGCACTAATGTCTCCTTTATGCCATACGATGGGTATTTGGGTGACATGAACACTCTGGAGTATTTTCGCAAATTTTTGAGTGATAGCAGCAGTGGTCTTGATTTGCCCGCAGCGGTAATTGTGGAAACCATTCAAGGTGAAGGTGGTATCAATGTTGCTTCTAAAGCGTGGTTACAAGAGCTTGAAAGCTTGTGTCATGAATACGACATGCTATTAATCATTGACGATATTCAAGTAGGCAATGGTCGTACGGGAGAATTTTTTAGTTTTGAATTTGCAGGTATTAAGCCCGACATTGTTACGTTGTCTAAATCCATTGGTGGTGGTTTGCCAATGGCAATGATTTTATTTAAACCCGAACTTGACCAGTGGAATCCAGGAGAGCACACAGGAACATTTCGTGGAAACAACCTTGCTTTTGTGGCAGCGCGTGTAGCGATGGAACAATACTGGAGTAGCGATGATTTAACCAATGCGGTAAAATACAAAGAAAATATTTTGCGGAAGCGCCTTGAAGAGATTGCTCAAAAACACCCTGAGTATGAGATAGAAGTGCGTGGGCGTGGATTGGCGTATGGATTTGAAATTAAAAATGACGCTTCCATCGCAGGCGAAGTCTCTGCAAAAGCTTTTGAAAATAAATTGGTTATCGAAACAGCAGGGTCTGAGAACCAAGTTGTTAAATTTTTACCCCCTTTGTTGATAGACGAAGAGACATTGAATGAGGGCATTAACCGCTTTGAAAAAGCCCTTGAAGCGGTTTTTGTAGAAAAAAAAGAACGTTTAACTCAGGAGTATTAAAATGATTGTAAGAGACATTAAAGATATTATAGGAACAGAGCGCGAAGTGCATGCCAAAGAGGGGCAATGGACAAGCCGCAGGATGCTCTTAAAGGATGACAAAATGGGCTTTTCTTTTCATGAGACCATTATTCGCAAAGGCACCAAAACCCATATCCACTACAAAAATCACCTTGAAGCTGTTTATTGCGTAGCAGGAAATGGAGAAATTGAAGACTTGACTACAGGTAAGCGGCACAAAATTTATGATGGTGTGATGTACGCCCTCAATAACCATGACGACCATAATCTTTATGGCGGCACGGAAGATATGCGGCTTATTTGTGTGTTTAATCCTCCGATTGTGGGGACAGAAAACCACGATGGTGATGGGGTATACCCTTTGATTGAAGACAAAGAGCAGGAGTAGACTTGAAGCGCAAAATAGTGTGTAAGTTTGGGGGAAGTTCGGTAGAAAATGCTGGGCAAATTGAAAAAGTCAAAAATATTGTTGGTGACAGCAAAAACAGAAAGTATGTGGTCGTCTCTGCGCCAGGCAGAGACGAGGCCTACCATCAAAAAATCACAGATCACTTGGTAAATCTCGCGACCAATGGAAAGCATTTAGCCAAAAAGGTGACAGCCAAAGAGAGCAAAAAAGCTATTTTTGACAAATTTTCTGGCTTGATTGAGGTGCTAAAAATCCCTGATGAGGGTTTGCTAAAGTCCTTAGAAGCAGATTTAAATACTTCCTTGGAGGGTGAAAAAAAGATTGCCTTTTTAGCTTCACGCGGAGAGCATTACAACGCAAAAATCATTGCAGCCTATTTTAACCTTTGTGGGATTGATGCCACGCTTTGGCTCCCTGAGGAGGGAGGCTTTTTATTGAGTAGCGATTTTTTAAATGCGAAAGTTTTGCCTGAAGCTCATGTCAATTTAGCAAAGCTTAAAGGGTGTGAGTCAGTGTGTGTGATTCCAGGATTTTATGGAGTAACTAAAGAGGGCGACATTGCAGTGCTTTCGCGCGGTGGTTCGGATTTGACGGGTGGCGAGGTGGCGTATTCGGTGGAAGCGGTCTTGTATGAAAACTGGAGTGATGTTAATGGGGTTTATGAAGCGGATCCTCGTATCGTAAAAGAGAGCGATGTTATCCCTCGCCTTACATTTAAAGAAATCCGACTACTTTCTTCAAAAGGGTTTAATGTTTTTCATTTTGATGCCATGAATAATTGCCGTAAAAGCAACATTCCTATCAATATTCGCAACACCAACCGTCCCTCCTTTGCAGGTACGATGATTTTAAATGAGCGTGTGCCTGATGAGGATGTTGTGGGGATTGCAAGGTTGGATCACATGGCCTATATTTATCTCGAAAAAGAAGGTTTGGGGGAAACCATTGGGTTTACCGAAGGATTGTTAAGTATTTTTAACAAATACGGCATAAAAACCTACCATTATCCTACAGATAAAGATGACATTGCTGTATTGTTAAAAAAAGAAGATTTAGCAGGCAATATCAATAATTTGCGTGCAGATATTGAATCGCAACTCACACCCGATGCCCTCGAAGTGGTCTATGATGTAGCGATTATTAGTATGGTAGGTATTGGAATGAAATACAACTCTTCAGTGATTGCTGATGCAGTATGGACACTCAAGGAAAATCATATAGACATTGAAATGCTTGACCACGGACCTGCTAAAATATCGTTTCACATTGGGGTTGCACAACAGCATGCAGACAGGGCGCTAGAATTGTTGTATAAAAAATTGATTTTGAAGAAGTAAGAAGAAGTTCCAAAGGCGCTTAGCGCCTTTGGAGAAGGAGACTAGAGAGCTGTTACGTTCTCTGCTTGAGGACCTTTTTGTCCTTGTCCGATTTCAAATGTTACTTTTTGACCTTCGTCTAGGCTAACACGACCAAAACCAGTGTTGTTTACTTGGCGAAAATGTACGAATACATCTTTGCTTCCATCTTCTGGTTGGATAAATCCAAAACCTTTGTCGTTGTTAAACCATTTAACGGTTCCGTTTTGTAGAGTTGCCATGGCAATTCCTTTGGGTAAAATACACCCCATTGCTGGTGGTGGTCGAAATATATTGTGAAGTATTCTTAGGGTGAATTTACTCTGCTAACGGAAGGTCACACAGATAGATAAACCAAGATGAAACTCACACTCATCTTTCAAACGCTGTATCATACCGCAATTTTAGGGAAAGCGCAAGGAATTTGTGTGAGAAGGTTCAATTTGTTATGATGGTGTAGCATAAAGGAGAAAAAATGAAAATTGAACGCAAGGAATACGAAAAGGAAAAAGAAGCCATCATAGCAGAGGTGGAGGAGGTGTTTCATAACCGCATGCGTATCTTTACGTGGGATGTTCCTGAGAACGATGCCCTTGTGGCGGCAGAGTTTATTATTAAGGCAATGCAAGAAGCTATCGATAGGCTCAAAAAGGAGAAAAAAGGGCAAAGCTAGGGTTATTTAAGCCCCCTTTTTGTACCATTTGGTCGAAATTTTGACATGCACAAGGAGTAGGAATGGAGACCATTGAAGGGCTTGTTGCAAGCATCTCTTCTTTTGTGTGGGGAGTTCCCATGCTGACGCTTTTGGTTGGAACAGGAGTTTATCTAACCGTTCGGCTAAAGTTTATGCAATTTTGGGCCCTGCCACATGCGCTAAAGATGATTTTTGCCAAAGAAGAGGGTGCTAAGGGCGAGATTAGCCATTTCGCAGCACTTATGACGGCTCTTGCTGCGACAGTAGGGATTGGTAATATCGTTGGCGTGGCAACGGCTATCACCCTTGGAGGGCCAGGTGCTGTGTTTTGGATGTGGCTTACGGGGCTTGTGGGAATGGCAACAAAATACTCCGAAGCCGTACTGGCGGTAAAATACCGCAAAGAAGGTGCCCTTGGTTTTAAGGGAGGCCCGATGTATTACCTTACCTACGGTGCAAATATGCCGTGGCTTGGGACTGCTTTTGCGTTTTTTACGGCATGTGCGGCTTTTGGGATAGGTAATATGACCCAATCTAACGCAGTGGCAGAGGTGCTAGGTTCTCAACTAAACATTCCTACTTGGGTGACAGGATTGGTGCTTTTGACGTTGACAGCGTTGGTGATTTTGGGTGGAATTCGCTCCATCGGACGGTTTACATCCTATTTGGTTCCTTTTATGATTATTGTTTACGTAGGGTTTGCGTTGGTGATTTTAGTGATGAACGTGGACAAAATTGGTGGTGCTTTCGGGCTTATTTTTTACCACGCTTTTAACCCCATCGCTGCAGGCGGAGGTTTTGCTGGGGCGACCATTGCTGCGGCGATTCGCTTTGGTATTGCGCGTGGGGTCTTTTCCAACGAATCAGGCCTTGGTTCTGCGCCCATTGCTGCTGCGGCTGCTAAAACCAACGACCCTGTGAAGCAGGCTCTTGTGTCGATGACCCAAACCTTTATTGATACCCTTGTGGTGTGTACCATGACAGCCCTTATCATCTTAATGTCTCCTTTTTGGCAAGAAGGGGTGAGCGCTGGTCAGCTTACAATGCTAAGCTTTGGGCACCACCTTGGAGCTACGGGGGTGTTTGTGGTGAGTGTTGCCACGGTATTGTTTGCGTATTCGACCATTTTGGGTTGGAGTTATTACGGCGAAAAGGCTTTTGAGTTCTTATTTGGGTCTCGCTTGGTGCGTCTTTACCGTGTGCTTTTTATCGCTGGTGTTATGGTGGGTGCTATGTTGCAGTTAGAATTTGTGTGGAATTTTTCCGATATGATGAATGGCATGATGGCTATTCCTAACCTTATTGCTTTATTGTTGCTTTCCAATGTGGTGAGCTCAGAAACCTCGCGTTACTTTAAGGCGCGATAGCCTTACATGTAAAGAAGCTGTATGTTTAGAGCCCTTTTTGCTCTCCTTGCTACACTTATTATCGTGGGGATGAACTACTACGCGTACACGCGGTTTTTGGGGCGCATCGATATTTTTGCCAAGGTGCGCCCGTGGTTAAAGTGGGGCATGGTTGTTGTGGTGGGGCTGGAGATACTTTTTTTGATGACCTTGCGTTTTGATGTGCTTGGTTCACAAATTTTCTTTTTTATTGCCTCTTTGCTTGGTATTTCGTTTATGCTCTTTTGTGTGGCTTTGGTGTATGATTTGGTACACGTGCCGTTGATGCGCAAAAGCTACGACGCTTCACGCCGAATGGTGCTTAAAAGCATCTTAGATGTGACAATGCTGATTTTGGCGATTTCATATATGGCTAAGGGGTTTTTGGGCGGGCTCTCTTCCTCTAAAGTCACTGAAGTAACCTTACGCCTTAAAGGTTTAGCTGAACCTTTGGAGGTGGTGCAGATTACGGATGTGCATATTGGTAAAGTCTTAGGCCGACCGTTTTTAGAAGAGGTTGTTCAAGTCATCAACACCCTTAATGCAGACATTGTTGTCATCACAGGGGACTTGGTGGATTTGAGTGTGGAGAAAATAGGCGATGTTCTTGACCCTTTAAGGGATATTCGCTCTAAATTTGGAGTTTATTTTGTGCCTGGAAACCATGAATATTTTCATGGAATAGAGGGAATTTCAACCCACCTGAAAACGTTACATGTAAAGGTGCTGGGAAATACCCACGTGCAAGTGGGTGGGATTAATCTTGCGGGGGTGTATGATGTGATGGCACATCGCATGAACCATCCTTTAGTGCCTGATATTGCTGCTGCGCTTGCGGGCCATAATCCAAATTTGCCCACCGTGCTTTTAGCGCATCAACCTAAATATATAACCCATTTAAAGGGTGATGAGCCGATTGATTTGGTCCTATGCGGGCACACGCATGGAGGGCAGATTTTCCCTTTTGGGTTATTGGTGTTGCTAGACCAACCTTATCTATATGGCGTGTATCAACACACTGCATGTACACAAGTATTTGTGAGCAGTGGTGTGGGATACTGGGGGCCGCCTGTGCGCGTGAATGCCCCCTCTGAAATTGTAAAACTCACCTTAAGGTCCTAATATGAAACGTCATCTTACTTCCGTTGCCTCTCGTGTTTTTGGCGTCTTTGCCTCCACTCGCTTTCCTAAACCTTTACAGCAAGCTATTAATCGTGTTTATGTGTGGGGTTTTGGCCTTGACATGCGTGATTTTGCTTCTCTTGGCAGTTATGTAAGTCTTGCGCGACTTTTTACAAGAGCTCTGGTGCGACCTCGACACTTAGAGGGCGATAAGGGAGCATATATCAGTCCATGTGACGCAGTAGTGAGTGCTTGTGGGCACATTAAACAAGGAATGGCGTTACAAATTAAGGGCAGGGAGTATTCTATTGGAAAGCTCCTTGGAGATTACATTCCAAAGCGGTGTGCAGAGGCCTTAGAGGGGGGTGAGTTTTTTAATCTTTATCTCTCGCCACGGGATTATCACCGTTACCATGCTCCGTGCCACATGAAGATTGTTGAAGCACATCACATTCCTGGCAAGCTTTTTCCTGTAAACTTTCGGTGGCTTAAAAAACAACCGCAACTCTTTTGCGAAAATGAGCGGGTGGTTTTGGTGTGTGAAGATGCTCTGGGCGAGCGTTTTTATATGGTGTTTGTGGGGGCGTTAAATGTGGGTAAAATGCGTTTTCATTTTGATGAACGTATTCAGACAAACGCCAAAGAAAGCAGGCACTCTTTTTACATGTACGAAGCACTGTGGATGGAAAAAGGGGCAGAACTTGGCTTTTTTGAAATGGGTTCAACCATTGTCATGTTGTTTGAAAATCCCCGTCTTGCTTTAGGCAAATTTGAAGGACAAAAGGTTCGTTTTGGGGAGCTGCTTGCAAGCCGATAAAGTGCTTTTTTAGTAATAAATATTACCTCTGCTAAAAATAACAATTGTTGTAATTTTAAACAAATATTAGGTTTTGATTTTATTTATTTTTTGTATAATAATCCAACTTAGCCATAAGGATTGTTCTATGTCTCAAGAGTTGGTTGTTGTAGGAATCGGATCATCCGCAGGAGGACTTGAGGCGCTTCAGGGGTTTTTGACTACACTGCCTTCTATTCCTAATTGCGCCTTTATTATCGCGCAACATTTAAGCCCAACCCATAAAAGCATGATGGTAGATTTGCTCTCTCGGGTGACGAATTTGCCTGTGTTGGAGGCAAAAAATGGTTTGGTTATTCGCCCAAAAACCGTCTATATGACTCCCGAAAATACAGACATCTACGTTAAGAGTGGAAAAATCTATCTTAAAAATTTAGAACAAGCCTTTGGTCCAAAACCCTCAGTTAATTACTTTTTTTCCTCTTTAGCAACAGCGTACCAAGACAAAGCTATTGGCGTGATTCTCTCGGGCACGGGAAGTGATGGCGCCTTTGGAATGCGAGCCATTAAAGCCGAAGGGGGCATTACTCTTGCCCAATCCCCCAATACGGCCAAATACGACGGCATGCCAGTTTCTGCCATTAATACTGGCAAAGTAGATTTGGTCGTACCTATTGAGTCTATTGGCGCAGAACTTAAAAGCATTATCCAAAATATGGGCAAACCTATTGATGAGGCATTGAACGAGAGCCATTTGGGGCGGCTTTATCGGATTGTTTTTAATGAAAAAGGGGTGGATTTTTCTCTGTATAAAAAGAGCACGCTCATTCGTCGGATTGAACGGCGGTTGGCGGCACTAAAAATTGACTCTTTGGCAACGTACGTAGAAACACTTAAAAACAATCCCGAAGAGGTCAATGCGCTCTATCATGATATTTTAATCGGAGTGACGCAATTTTTTAGAGACAAGGAAGTGTATGAGGCCCTAAAAAGCTATATTGAAGGGATTGTCTCCAAAAAAGAGCAAGGGGAGGAGATTCGTTTTTGGTCCATTGGGTGTTCTACAGGAGAGGAGCCTTATTCTCTTGCTATTTTTTTAAGTGATGTATTGGGAGAAAAAATCAACCGCTACAAAATCAAAATTTTTGCCACGGATATTGATGATGAAGCCCTTAAGATTGCTCGTGCGGGTGTGTATGCAGAAGCGAACCTTTTAGGTGTAGAAAAGCAAATGATTCAAAAGTATTTTACCGTCCAAAAAAACCAATACGAGGTCAAGAAATCTATCCGTGAGTTGGTAATTTTTTCAAAACACAACATTTTAAGCGATTCTCCGTTTTTACGCATGGACTTGGTGAGTTGCCGTAATGTGCTCATCTATTTTGAAACTGCTTTGCAAAACAAATTTTTCCCTATTGTCCATTATGCACTAAAGGATGCAGGCATTTTAGTGCTTGGAAAATCTGAAACCATTGGTAGCCACTATGATTTATACACGCAACTAGACAAAACAAGAAAAATTTACAAGGCACAGTACACGGGTATCAAAGAACCTCCCAAGATGTTCAATTTTTCTACCAAATACAAAGATTACGAAGAACCAAAGGAAAAAACACGCAAAAACGATGAGGAGAATCTTGAAGAAAAAGTCGTTGGCGCCACGATGCAATACTTGCTTAATCAATGCGTAGTGATTAACAGTAGTCATGAAATTATCTACATTAAAGGCACTATTCCCTATCTGCGCCATGGCGAGGGTAAAATCAGTAACAATATTTTTCGCTCCGTTCATGATGAAATCTCCCTAGACCTTCGTTCAGCCCTCAACGAGGCGCAAAGAGAGCATCAGATTCGTATTACTCCTTTTCGCAGTGTGCATATTTTTGAGGATGTGGTGCGTTACTTACGTGTAGTGGTCGTGCCCATGCAAGATGAGCGTAATGAAGACTGGCTAAGCGTCCTCTTTTTTCAAGCTGAAAAGCCAGAGTTTATCCGTGGGCATATTAGCCAGGGAGATTCAGAAAGTGAAACCATTCAAAAACTTGGATTTGAACTAGACAGCACAAAAGCACATCTGCAAAATGTCATTGAAGAGCTTGAAACCTCCTACGAAGAGATGCAATCTTTAAACGAAGAGTTGCAAAGTTCTAACGAAGAGTTACAAAGTTCCAACGAAGAACTAGAGACTACTAACGAAGAGCTTCAAAGCACCAACGAAGAGCTTCAAACTGCCTACACAGAGCTCAAGGCTCTGTACGATGACAAAGAAAAACGCACCACACAACTGGAAGAACTAAGCAATAAACTTAAAGACCA
Organism: Sulfurospirillum tamanense; assembly: GCF_016937535.1. Classification (NCBI taxonomy): domain Bacteria; kingdom Pseudomonadati; phylum Campylobacterota; class Epsilonproteobacteria; order Campylobacterales; family Sulfurospirillaceae; genus Sulfurospirillum; species Sulfurospirillum tamanense. The sequence goes on from NZ_JAFHKK010000017.1 coordinate 33,566, forward strand.
AACCAGTGACTACCGTAAACAAAAAGAGATTACCGAAGGGATTTTAGACACAGCTCCTGTGGCTATTATTATGACGGATGATATTGGCAATATTATCTTTGCCAACGCAGTAGCCGAGCGCCTGTTTGTTTTGAGCAAAAAGCAACTTCTTACACGTACTTACGATTCCTCAGCGTGGAATATTAAGGATTTTGACGGGAACCCCATCCCTAATGAACATTTGCCTTTTAGTGTCATCAAAAAAACATATGAGCCTCTTTTGGGTGCAAAACAAACCGTAGAGATTGGTGGCAATACCACCTACCTTTCAATTAATGGTGCGCCATTGTTTGATGTTGAGGGACGTTTTTATGGGGCGGTCTTTTCTTTGGTGGATATCACCGAGATACACCACCTAAGAAGCAATGTGCGAGAGTATGAGCGCACCAGCCAAGAACACCAAAAAATGCTTGATGAGAAATTAAGCCAAAGCCTTGGAGAGTTAAAATCCAAAGGCTACTATGAGCTTTTTGCTATCAAGTTTGACCTGATGCATTATGCGATGCTAGACCTTGGAACCTCTATGCGCAACAACTTAAGCAATGTTATGTTGCTTTTAAAGAGCCTTCCTGTGGAGTGTTCTACATGTAAAAAACTAGATGAAACAACCAAAGGGCTCGGGGACATTGCTAACAACCTCAATAAAGAACTTGATACCTTAATCTCGTACTACAACATTGGGTTGCATCATCGCGAACAATCGGTGTATGACATGCTTAAGCAGACCTTTGAAATTCTTGAATTTACCTTGGCGGAAAATGACATTACTGTTGATTTTGACTTGGATGAGAGCTTAAAATGCCCTAAAAATACAAAAAATACAAAAATCCTTTTCTTGGCTTTGTGTGAGCTTTTTATTTTTGCAAAAGTTCGAACAACTACGTCAAGCGCTTCTACTTTACATGTAAAGAGTGAACTGGTTGGTGATAACACTCCACGACTCACTTTTATCTTGGATGCTTTAGATTTAAAGGGTTTTGATATGGAAAAAACCAACAATGTTGACCTGTTGAAGATTCATTTTAATGAAGCATTTGGGGGTCTTTTTTCTATTAAATCAGAAGGGACAACCCTTGAGGTTAGCTTGGATTTTACATGAAAATACTTGTTGTTTCGAATCAGTCACAACATTTCTCCCTCTACAAAAGGCTATTTGAAACCATCACGACAGAGATAGATGAATGGGGTTTGGGTGATGAGCAGCTAAAACAACATTATTACGACCTTGTGATTTGTGATTTTACGAGCAGAAAGCAAATTGGCCTTTTGGGCAAAGTGCATACATGTAAGAAGCCCAATACGGGAAAATTGATTTTAATTTCCCCGTATCCTTTGGAGCAGCTACGCATCTCTCCCTTGGTAGCACAAAGTATTGATTTTATTATGGGAAAACCCTTGGATGTCGATCGCCTGATGGCTTATATCGATGCACAATTGCAGTTATTGCACAAGCAAGAGGTTTTGCGACAAAAAAACGAAGTACTTTCTGATGTGATTGATTTAAACATTATCAAAATAGGGGTGTTTAATCTCAGCGGAATTTTATATTACGCCAACATCAAATACCTTGAAGCCAACCATAGAACTACCAGTGCTTTTGATACCTTTTCTTTTGATGAGCTTAGCCAGTGCAAAGAAGAATTTAAAACCATTTTGGCCAACTTAAAAGCCAAAGGTGTTTTTCAAATGGAGCGTCAGCAAAAGGGGCAGTGGTTTCGCTCTTTTTTTTACCTTCTAAAATCCCATTACGTTGTGCATCTTTGTCAGGAGGTTACTGATGAGAAGCACTATGTTCAACGGCTAGAAAGGGCTTCTGTTTTTTTTGAAAATGCACAAGAAGGGATGATTATCACTGACTCTAGAAATAAAATCATCTCCATTAACCGCGCTTTCTCACTCATCACTGGCTACACGCGCGATGAAATCATTGGAAAAACACCTTCGATTTTACAATCGGGCATTCATGAAAAAGAGTTTTATGAATACATGTGGGATAGCCTTCAACACAATGGAAGATGGCAAGGGGAAATTTGGAACAAGCGTAAAAATGGTGAAATTTACCCCGAATGGCTCTCTGTGACAAAACTCACCGAAGCAAATGCTGAAGATGCTACCTATATGGCTATTTTTACAGACATTTCTTCTTTGAAAGAAACCGATAAAAAACTACACTATTATGCAAATTTTGATCAACTCACAGGCTTGTGTAACCGCGTGCAATTTGAAAATCTTTTTAACCATGCGCTCTCTTCGGCAAAACGACGCGGCAAAAAACTTGCGTTGATGTTTATTGACCTAGACCATTTTAAAGAGGTTAATGACACACACGGTCATGCTATTGGCGACATTATGTTGCGCCATATTGCCAAAAAAATACAAAAAACCTTGCGCCAAAGCGATGTCATTGCTCGCATTGGGGGCGATGAATTCAATGTCCTTATCGAAGGCCTTGAACACTACGAAGATGCTTTGGAGCTTGCAAATAAAATCAATGAAGCAGTGAAAGCTCCCATTGAGATTGAAGGGAATGTGTTTTTCATGAGCCTTTCTATTGGGATTGCTGTTTATCCTGACCATGGAGAAGATGCTGGAACATTAAGCAAGCATGCTGATACTGCTATGTATGAAATCAAATCTCGCGGACGCAACGGAGTAATGGTTTACAACACTCTTTTTACCGACAAAGTACTCAAGCGCTCTGCTTTGATGAGTGACCTTAACCTTGCCATTACGCAAGACCAATTTGAGATGTATTACCAACCTATCGTATGTCTTAAAACAGACACGCTTCTTGGCGCAGAAGCACTGTTGCGTTGGCATCACCCCACTAGGGGCACTGTTGCGCCTGGGGAGTTTATCGCCTTTGCAGAGGAAAATAACTTAATCCTAGAACTTAGTGCTCTTGTATTTGAAAAATGCCTTGAAGATGCGCTGCGTTTTGGGCCACATCTGCATAAAAATAAGCCCTTTACCCTTGCCATTAATGTCTCTTCCCAAGAATTTTTTAGTGAAGATTATGCACAAAAAGTGACTGCTAAACTTGAAGATTTTGCTATTGCTCCTTCTATGATTGAGCTTGAAATCACTGAAACTTACCTCATGAGAAACCCACATGTAGCAGTAGAAACCATTGGGTATTTGCGTAAAAGTGGGTTGCACATTGCATTGGATGATTTTGGGACAGGGTACTCCTCTTTAAACTACCTTAAAAATCTTCCCATCGACAAATTAAAAATCGACCAAAGTTTTGTCAGGGCGTGTTTGGAAAGCCACGAAGATATGGCCATTGTGGAAGCTATCGTAACGATGGCAAAGATTTTTGGCATGAAAGTGCACGCCGAAGGAGTGGAGACCAAGGAGCAAGCCGCTGTGTTAAAAAACTTAGGATGCGATGTTTGTCAGGGGTATTATTACGCCAAGCCCTTGCCTTTTGAAGCGTTTATTACCTACATGAAGGAGTCCTTATGAGCCTGATTCCTCAGTTTTCTCAAGGGTCTAGAACCCTTTATGCCCAACACGACTATGAGGTGCTTTTTAGCGTTTATGAGGCCATTACCACAAGTACAGTGGAGCTAGCCAATGAGGCTGTGGCTTCCCTTGGAAGAGAAGGGCTGCACAACCATCTTGAGTTTCATCAAAAGCTCATCAAAACAACACTCCGGTTTCCTTTGGAGAATTTGCTGCTGGATAATTTTGCATGGATTTACCGACGCTTGGCTCACTACGGGCTAGATAGCTCTTTTTTCTTGTATGAACTGCATCTTTGGGAAGAGGCGTATGAGCGTTTTTTGCCTCCTGTTTTGTGTTTACAACTCAAAGAGCTTTACATGTACATTAAAGAGCACCTTGATTATCTTGTTAATGCTCACACGCGGATTAAACAGGCTAAATATATGCACTTTAGTTCAGAAGATGTTGCAGAGATTAATCAAGCCTACGCATGGCTTTTGCGGCGTGATTATGCTCTTTTGAAAGCATATGTTCTTGAAAAATGCACCACACTAGAGGAGTTTTTGAGCTTTTTTTACAGGATTATTAGCCCTGTGATGGAGCGGGTAGGTTTTGAGTGGGAAGAGGGTGTGATTAGTGTGGCTAAAGAACACATGATAAGCGAACAAGTAGGGGATTTGAGTATGGAAATGTTTGCACATTTTGATACCCACCGCTTGGAAAAAGAGAACGACGTGGTTGTTTTGGTGGCTACTGCGCCACGGGAACTGCATGCCATTGGTGCGAAAACCATCACTAAACTTTTGGAGTTCTACGGATTTAAAGCGTATTATTTAGGGGCAGATTTAAGCATGGAAGAGATTGCAGGAGCGGTGGCAGAAACGGCACCTGATGTGCTAGTTCTTTCTGTAACCCTTGAGGTGCATCTAGTGGAACTTCAAGAATTGATTCGCTACTTGCGCTCAGATGCTGTTGGTTTTCGTGGCTCCATTGCCCTAGGGGGTAATGCTCTTAGGCATCTAGGGGTTGCGTTTGAGGTTGAAGAAAAAAGCAAAGTGTGCATGAATTTTGAAGAAGTCTTGGCGTTTGTAAAAAAACAGTAGCAAAGGGAGTGCGGTGTTGTTTAGAGGCAAAAAATATGATGTTTTAAGAGGGGCTTGCCAACACCTTGATGCGATGGTTGAGGAGAAAGCAGACAAAATGATGCTATATGTAAAATCAAAGCTTTTTAAGGAGAAGCAATGAATACCAAAAAAATAAAAATTGCCATTGTGGATGATGAGCAAGATATTTTAGAGATGATTTCAAAATACCTCATTCGTGAGGGGAGTTTTGATGTGCATACCTTTGCTAACCCTGTCAGTGCCCTTGGTCAGATTAATGAAACCTTTGATGTGGTGCTTTTGGACATCATGATGCCTCAGATGAACGGCCTTGATGTGCTTGTGAAGCTTCAAGAGCAAAAAATTCCAGCAAAGGTTATTATGATGACAGCGTATTCAACTCTTGATAAAGTCTTGAAATCTCACAGGGAAGGGGCAACGCATTACATCATGAAACCCTTTTCTTCTCTTCAGGATTTGGCCATAAAGATAAAAGAGGTGCTGTGAAACGCTCGTTTAGAGTGCTAAACCTTTCGCTCCTTTTTGGAGTTTTTGTAGTCATTGCTTTTGCGTTGTTTGTGCGTTATGACATGCTAAAGCAAGCCTATATTTTTGCCGAAAAACAACTTGTACGCTTTGATGTTAGGCACAAGGCAATTGAAGAAGACATGGCCCATAAAGCACTGCTTGGTGCAGAGTTTATAGCCCTTTCTCCCATGAGGGAAGCCATAGAAGCGCAGTGGAAGCAAGGCAAAAAGTCTTTACTTATTAGTGACATACAAGCAAGTGACCCTGACCTTGCACGCAATCTTGCCTCTTTGGGGATTGCGTGCGTGATACACGGGCATCAAGAGATGCTTCCCATGCTATTTGTTCCTGAGTGCAATGCGCCTGTTCTTGGTTTCAATGTTTTAGTGGGAGAAACAAGGGTCTATGTTGGCTTTTTGCTTGATAGGGTGTTTGAGCTTTTTAAAAGACACGATGACAAACCCTATGGATTGGCCCTAAAAAATGGCTTTTTTGAAGATCAAAACAGAGCCCTTGGTGCAATCAAGCATGGTTTTTTGATGGATTTTGCGCAGATGGAAACGCTTTTTTCTCATAGCAACAACACCTTTTTGAAGAACAAGCACGACGCGACCTTTGGTGCGCAAGAGCGTGCCGTTCTTTTGGTGGAAGATGAGATTTTGCTTGTACTTCCCTTTGTGCTTAATGAGAATTTTTTGGGTTATTTTATTAAAAAAGAGACTATTGAAACCCTTGTGGGAAGCAGACGTTACGTTAAAGAGACCTACGGCCCGCTAGGGGTTTTACTTTTGACCATGTTTGCTTTTGGTTATTTTATGTGGCAAAAAAAAGAGGCATTAAGAGCATTAAATAGCCACGTTTTGAAACAAAAAGAGCAAACAGAAGCGTTGATTGAAGAGGCGGAGTTTGGTGTGGCTTATGTGGATGCATCGGGTCTATTTTCTTACGCAAATGAAAAGTTTTTTGACTTGTTACATGTAGAGCCACGCTTTGTTTTGGGAGAAAATATTGCTTATTTTTTCGGTCGTGACCAAGCGCGAGAGATGGTTAAAAAAGCATTTGCTGGCGAGAAAATAAAAGCACGCCATTATTTTTGTTACCTTGATCAAACTACTGTTGATTTGGAAGTATTGATTCTTTTGAATCCAGAAAAAAATGCACTGCACTACATGATTTTTTCTCGCAAAGAAAAAACTGATCTTGAGCGCTTGTTAAAACGAACAAGTGTTTATTTTAATCATTCAGACTTGGGGCACATCATTACTGATGAAACTTTTGTGGTGATTGAATGCAATGACACACTAGAGCGCTTGTGTGGTTTTTCAAAAAAAGAGATTGTGGGTCAAAATATGGGTATTTTGTTTCATACGGGTATGCTGTTTGAAACATGGAAGAAAAACTACGCCCAAGCACTGTTGGAGCCAACGGGTGCGGGGTTTGAATACAGACTTTCCCACAAAACCAAAGGGGTATTTTGGGTGGAAATGTTTGGGAACACCTTTATCGAATCAGGAAGAAAGCAGTATATTTTCAGCATTCGCGATATTTCTGTTCGGGTTAATGCACGCAATACCATCCGAAGACTCAACGAAGGTTTGCAACAAAAATACAACGAACTCGAGACCATTTTGGAGGTCATTCCCCTGCCTGTTTTTATCAAAGATAAAGAGTTTCGCTACATAGGCTGCAATAGGGCATTTTGCGATTTTTTCAATGTCGAAAAAGAGCATATGATCGGCCAGACAGTTGCTGATTTATTCCCAGAGACATTTAGTAAACGTGTTCAAAAAAAAGACCAAATGATGCTCCAGCAAGATTTTCAGCAGTATAAAAGTGTTGTTGCACTTTCTGGTGACAAAAAAGAAGGCAAGGTGCTTGAATTTCACAAAAAAGCATTTTATAAAGAGGGGCAATTTGATGGATTTGTGGGGTTGGTTTTAGACATTACTAGCAAAGAAAAAGAGAAGCAAATTTTGAAAGAGGCGGTAAAAAGAGAGGTTGAGAAAAACATTCAAATCTTAGAGCAACACCAAGAAGAAAAAATCAAAGATGCCAAATTTAGCTCCATTGGGAAAATGGCCGCAGGTATTACCCATGAAATCAACACGCCATTGACGTATATTAAGGGGAATGTCGAACTTTTGCGTATGGATATCGAAAGCATCAAGGAAGAGTCACTGCGAGAGTCTATGCTCAAAGACACCCAAACCATTTTAGAAGGCTTGGGACGTATTGCTAATATTATCGAATCTATGCGTGAAGCATCCCAAAAAAGTAGCGAGACGCCCGAAGTCATTAATCTTTTTGAAACGTTGGTACACGCTTTGGTACTTTCCCATAATCGCGCAAAGCAGATTGTTGCTATTCGTGTCAATAGGACTCCTTTTAATCTTTCATTTTCAAAAGAGGCCTACCGCTTTACATGTAAAGTGCAAAAGCAAAGAATAGAGCAAGTGTGGATCATCATCCTCAATAACGCCTTGGATGAACTTATCAAGATAGATACATTTGAAAACCGTCTGCTTGATATTTGGATGCATTGCGATAAAGAAAGGATTATTGTGCGCTTTAAGGATAATGCTGGAGGAATTGATGCGAAAATTTTACCGACCTTGTTTGAACCCTTTGTTTCAACCAAAACAAGCTCTGGGATGGGAATTGGTCTGAATATTGCGCAAAAAATTGTAGGTGAGCAAAAAGGAACAATTCGCGCTTTCAATGAAGACCAAGGCGCAGTGCTTGAAGTGGTGCTCCCATCTTATAAGGAAAACAAATGAGAGAAGATATTTACAAAAGTATTTACAATACTATTGAGCAAGGGCTATACGTTTTTGATAAACGTGGAGAAATTATCTGCGTTAATCCTGCTGCTCAAAAGATTTTGGGTTTTAAAGAAGAGGAGTTGGTGGGAAAGATAGGCCATAATCTTTTTCATGCCCATGCATTAAACGGCTGTGTTTCGCTGGAGAACTGCCCCATCTACAAAGCTTTTTCAAAACAAAAATCTTTTACTGGCGAAGAGGTATTTTGTACGAAAGATGGAACCCTTCTTACGGTAGAAATTTCTTGTGTATGCTTGGAGAATGGGGAGTATCTAGTTCTTTTTCGCGATATTAGCTTGCGTAAAAAGCAAGAAGAAGAGATTCTCTCTTTGGCAAGCATTGTAAAAGAGACCCAAGATATTGTGGTGGTAAAAGACTTAGACTTGCGCGTGATTGCTACCAACAAATCGTTTGCGGCAGTTATTGGCAAAGAGAGCCCAGAAGAATTAGTTGGCAAAACCGATGCACAGATTTTTGAAATGGATGAAAATAAAGATCCCGTAAGAGGATACATGGAGGATGAGCGCAAGGCACAAACCCTTCCCAAGGGGGATTCCATTGATAAGGAAGAGCGGGTGATACGAGCTGATGGAAGCGTTGCTGTTTATAAAACTCGCAAATTTCCCATCTATAATCACGAAGATAAAGTGATTGCTACGGCTAATATCAGTGTTGATATTACCACCCAAAAAGAACAAGAAGAAGTGCTTAAGAGCCTACTCGCCAAAGAGAAGCAAAAAAATTCAGAGAGTGATATTTTTTATACAAAGATTTTTGAAACAGCCAATCTAGGCATTTGTCTTACCGATAAAGAGGGGCGTTTTGCGGTGGTAAATCCTGCCTATTGTAAGATTTATGGGTACAGCGAAGAAGAGCTTATCGGAGAGCATTTTACTAAAGTAGTTCCAGAAGAAAATCGCGACTTAATGAGAGAACTTCACGACACGTTTATTCAGGGCGGACAAGAAGAGATTCCTATAGAGTGGGACGTGGTGGGAAAAGAGGGTAAAAAATTGCATATTCTAGCAACAGCTGGAAAACTTGACAACATTGTTGGGGGTCCTTTTAAGATTACTACCATTACAGACATGACCGAAGCCCATGAAGCGAGATTGTTGCAAAAACACCAAGAAAGTCTGCTGATACAACAAAGCAAACTCGCCTCTATGGGGGAAATGCTTGGGGCCATTGCCCACCAGTGGCGACAACCTCTTAATGTTATTAATTGCACTACGCTGGATTTGCACCTTAAAAAACAGATGGGTGTACTGGAAGATGCTTACTTTAGTGAGGCGATAGCCAAGCTTGGGGAAATGACTCAGTCCATGAGTAAAACCATTGATGATTTTATGAATTTTTTTAAGCCAAGCAAAGAGAAAAAACACTTTTCTTTGCATACCTCAGTAGAGTATGCTATTCATATTTTATCAGCCCAACTAAAAAGCCATGGTATTGGTGTTGTGAATGAGATCGGCGAGGATGTGATGGTGTATGGTGTAAAAGGAGAGCTGGAGCAAGTGATTCTTAACCTGCTTTCTAATGCCCGTGATGCTTTTGAGGAAAAAGAAGTTCCTGTAAAAGAAATTCGGTTTTACGCATCTCCTTTGAAAGATGGGGGTGTTGAGTTGATAGTTGAAGATACGGCCGGGGGCATTGATGAGCCATTGCTTGGTAAGATATTTGATCCTTATTTTACGACTAAGGGTGACAAGCAAGGGACGGGAATTGGTTTATACATGTGCGTAACTATCATGGAAAAAACATTTAGAGGCTCAATTAGCGCTGTGAATTGGTATAATAATGCCAATCTTCGCGAAGGCGCAAAGATGCTGTTACGCTTTCCAAATAAGGAATATTGATGATGCAAATTGAAGCAATTGCGCGGTATGCCAAGGATTTGAGTGTGTTGTATGCAGAAGATGAACCGCACACACAAGAAGCAATGCGAAGCATTTTGTCTAACTTTTTTAAACACGTGTACGTGGCTAGTAATGGCGAAGAGGGATTGGAGCTTTTTAAAAACCACCAACCTGATTTGGTGCTCTCAGATATCAATATGCCCAAAGTAAACGGGCTAGAGATGGTACAGGCAATTCGTAGCGTTGATCAAGAAATTCCTGTGATGATTATCACAGCGTATAGTGATACACAGTATTTGATGGATTCTATTTTTCTTGGCATTGACCGCTATGTAAATAAGCCCTTAAACGACCAAGAGTTTTTTAAAAATCTCTTGGTGCTTCTGAAAAACATCCATCAAAAGCGGGAGGCCGAGGCATACCAAAAAGCGCAAATGCGAGACAAGCTTAATGCGGCTGCGCTTGAAGCATTAAAATCTACCTCAGACATTTATCCATCACCCACCTTTGTGTTTGATGCGCGCCGAAAACTTGTTTTTCTCAACAGTGCTGCAATGGCCATTTTGAGCCAAGAGGAGCTTGCTGGGTTGCTGGAGGGTGATTGCGTGGATAAATTTGTACTGCGTAAAAAAGGCTTTATGACAAGCATCCATGAAGAGGTAGAAGAGGGGCGTAAAGATCAAAAAATTATCTTGAAAACGAACGGTGCAGCGCGTATTTTTTTGCGCAATAAAGCGTTATTGCACTCGGCAGAGGAACCTCTTTTTCTCTTTAGCCTGACGGACATTACTCGTGTAGAGTATGAAAAGCAAAAAAGCCAAAACCTCTCAGCTTATTTGCATGAGATGTTGCGCCAAACACGAAAAACAAAAGAGCCTCAAAAGGTTGTGGTCCAAGATGCCCTGCAAAACAGTCCAAAAGAGACTCCCGCGCCTTCTTTGGAGCCTCAAAGTTACGAACAGATGCGTCTTAGTGCTATGCATGTTATCCATAAAGAGAGTGCTAAAGAGTATATAGAAAGCCTCAGTACGGAGGTTATGGAAGAGCTTCAAGAGATGGAAGAGCTAGAAAAAGAGATGCGCGATACTTTTATAGAACTAGAAGAACATTTCAATCTCGCTTCTTTGCACGGAGCCGCTAGATACTTTGAGCGCTATGGAAGAGTGATTGCGCAATTGATGGATTTTCAAGATGTGGCCTACAGTTTGCAAAATCTTTCAGAGTTTTTACAGGGGCTTATGGATGTAGAGTTTAACCAAAAAAAGATGCTCATCTTGCTTCAGTCGGTGGGCGAAGATTTGGCTAACTGGCGTGAAACCATTTTTGTAAACCAAGCTTCCAATGATATCCACTACCTTGATGCATCCTTGTTGAGTTCTTGTTTGCAGATTAAGATGGATTTTGGTGAAAGCGACACCGAAAGCGACGACTTGGAGTTATTCTGATGCCACTGCATATATTACAAAACATTGCAAAAAACCTTAAGGTGCTTTATGTGGAGGATGATCCAGAGATAGCCACGGTGCTTTCTTCGGTATTGAACGTCTTTTTTAAAGAAGTCTTACATGTAAACAACGGTGAAGAAGGATTGGCCGCATACGACGCCTATGCACCCCATTTGATTATCTCAGATATTTCGATGCCAAAAATGAATGGCATTGTGATGTGTGAAACCATTAAGGCGCGCAATCCGCAGCAGCGGTTTATTTTTTCTACTGCCCACAGCGAAAGCCATTTTTTGCTACAAGCAATTGCTTTGAATGCGGATGGGTATATCCTAAAACCCATTGAACACAATCAATTCATTGCGTTGCTTACAAAAGTCTGCCAAGAAATTCAACGAGAGATGGATGCTCGTTCCTACCAAACGCAGCTTGAGTTACATGTAAAAGAAAAAACAAAAGAGATTCAAATAGCCAATGCCAAGTTGCGCGAACTCAATCAAGAGATTCACCACACTTTGGAGAGTACTATTTTATCGCTATCGGGAGTGGCAGAATCTCGCTCTCATGAGACAGGCTTACATGTAAAGCGGGTAGCTACGTATGCAGAATTTTTTGCCAAAGAACTTGGCCTGTCAAAGTCTGAGACAGACACCCTGCGCATTGTTTCACCTATGCATGACATTGGAAAAATTGCCATTGAAGATCACATCTTAAAAAAGCCAGGCAAACTCACAGAATCTGAGTATGTGCGCATGCAAGAGCACGCGCGCTTGGGGTATGAGATGTTGCACGATTCCAATTTGCCTTTATTTCAATATGCTGCTATTGTGGCGCATGAGCACCATGAAAAATTTAACGGCAAGGGTTATCCGCGAGGATTAAAAGGGGAAAAGATTCATATCTTTGGGCGCATTACAGCTTTTGCTGATGTGTTTGATGCACTCATTAGTGAACGTGTTTACAAAAAGCCTTGGCCTATTGAGCGCATTAAAATACTTATGGAAGAAGAAGCAGGAGAGCACTTTGACCCTGATATTGTGCGTATTTTTTTGCATCATATGGATTTCTTTATGCACACCAATGCAAGCTTAAAAGACACCACTTCTACCCCTTACATGTAGCCATATAGGCTATCATGTCACAGTAATTATGCACAAAAGGACACGATGTAATGTATGAAATTATGCAAAAAAAGTTGCTAGCCCCTGGGATTGTTTCCATGGATATTTATGCACCTCTTTTGGCTGCGTCTGCAAAGCCTGGGCAGTTTTTGATTGTTAAAATGGATGAATTTGGCGAGCGCATTCCCTTGACTGTATGCGACGAAGACAAGGAGAAAGGCACTATTACCATCGTGTTTATGGCTATTGGCAAGAGTACGCAAGTTATGGCACAGATGGAAGTGGGAGATGCCTTTAGTGATGTGGTGGGTCCCCTTGGGCGCATGAGTGAATTTATCCAGATGGATAAAGCACAGCTTGCTAAAGAGCGTGTAGTCTTTGTAGCAGGGGGTGTTGGAACCGCGCCTGTGTACCCGCAGGTCAAGTGGTTTGTAGACCAAGGGCTAGAGGTAGATGTTATCATTGGCGCGCGCTCCCGTGAATTAGTGATTTTAGAAGAGGCATTTCGTGCGCTCACGCCCAACGTGCACGTGTGTACGGATGATGGCACTTACGGGTTTAATGGCAACGTGACCCAGCTTTTAGAGCATCTGATGGCCAATGAGCACAAGCCCTTTACTCACATGGTTGCTATTGGTCCGATGATTATGATGAAATTTGCCACCTTGATGGCTAAAAAACTGGGCCTTGATGCAACCGTGAGCATGAACCCTTTGATGGTGGATGGCACGGGCATGTGCGGGGCCTGTCGGGTCATGATAGACGGCAAAGTCAAATTTGCTTGTGTGGATGGGCCAGAATTTGACGGGCACAAGGTAGATTTTGATGAAGCACAACGCCGTTTATGCCTTAAAGCCCAAGAGAAGCTTCCTAGCTGTGAAGAGGAAAATCCCAACTGCCCCACTCACCAAGAATCACAAAAAGAACCTAAACGAAAAGTGCATCCCAAGATGGCTGATGCCGCATGGCGCGTGGGCAATTTTGCAGAAGTCAACCTTGGCTACACCATGGAAGAAGCCATCATCGAGGCCAACCGTTGCTTGGACTGTAAAACCCCCTCTTGCGTTTTGTCTTGCCCAGTGGGCGTGGATATTCCTGGTTTCATTCGAAAGCTAAAAACAGGAGACATGCAAGGTGCGGCCCAGTTGTTGGCCCAGCACACCAAACTCCCTTCGGTGTGTGGAAGGGTTTGTCCTCAGGAAAAACAGTGTGAGATGGTGTGCGTGACGGGCATCAAAAAAGACCCTGTTTCGATTGGGCTTTTGGAGCGCTTTGTGGGGGATTGGGCACTGGAAAATCTCGTTGTAGCCCCAGTGGAAAAAAACGGCAAAAAAGTCGCCGTAGTGGGAAGTGGCCCTGCCGGACTAGCAGCAGCAGCGGAGCTTGCTTCGTTGGGGTATGGGGTTGAGGTGTTTGAATCTTTGCATAAACTTGGCGGGGTTTTGGCTTATGGCATCCCCTCTTTTCGCCTCCCTAAAGAGATTGTTGCGGGCGAAATTGGGCGGATAGAATCCCTTGGTGTGCTTTTTCACACCAATGTTGTTGTCGGAAAAACCCTTGATGTGGACACGTTGCTAGCAGGCGATTTTGATGCTGTTTTTATTGGGAGCGGGGCAGGTTTCCCACGTTTTATGGGTATCAAGGGCGAAAATGCGCTAGGCGTGCTCTCTGCTAATGAGTTTCTTACTCGCGTTAACCTTATGCGTGGTCACGAAGAGGGGTATCAAACACCCACCACCATCGGCCAAAAAGTCGTGGTGGTGGGAGCGGGTAATGTCTCCATGGATGCCGCGCGTGTGGCCAAGCGCTTGGGCGCTGTGACGTGCGTCGTGTACCGTCGCAGCGAAGCGGAAATCCCCGCGCGCGCCGAAGAGGTGGAGCACGCCAAGGAGGAGGGTGTGGCGTTTCATTTGCTCACCAATCCTGTGGAAATTCTCAGTGATGAGAGCGGTCACGTGTGTGGGGTAAAGTGTGTTCAAATGACCCTCGGGGAGCCTGATGCAGACGGACGGCGCAGTCCTAGGGCGCTAGAGGGATCTGAATTTGTTTTGGAGGCCGATACGGTCATCATGTCCATTGGTACGATGCCAAACGACCTTGTAACTGCAAGCACCAAGGGCCTTGAAGTGGGTCGGCAAGGAACTATTTTAGTGCGCGAAAACAGTACTCAAACTTCTCGCAAAGGGGTATTTGCAGGGGGTGACATTGTCACAGGCGCGGCTACGGTCATTGAGGCAATGGGTGCTGGCAAACAAGCCGCAATGGAGATTGATAAGTACATTAGAGGTCTTTAGGCCTCTTGTGCCATCTCTACAAACAAAAAATGCGCAGGGGTTGTGGCCTTTACATGTAAAGCCTCTTCATTAGTAATTTCAGCCCCATCTCCTGCCTCAATGGGTGTGCCATTTAACAAAGCGCTCCCTTCAATTTGCACAAAATAGAGCTGGCGGTTTGGGGTAATGGGAACACTAAGAGCACTGTTCGCGTCTAATTCGCTCACCCAAATTGAGGCGTCTTGGTGTAGTTTTACCCCGCCTTCTTTTGACACTAACGGCAAAAGGGTATTGTGGCGCATTTCTTTAGAAAAACGGCGCGACCCATACAAGGTTGGTAAGCCTTTTTCGGGCGGTAAAATCCACAGTTGCAAGAGCCGTAAAGGCGTGATTGCATGGCGGTTATACTCGGAATGCTCAACCCCATTGCCCGCACTCATGTACTGCATGTCGCCTCGGGATAGGGTTTCTGCGTTACCTAGCGAATCTTTATGGGTGAGTTCGCCCTCGATGACATAGGTGATGATTTCCATGTCGCGGTGCGGGTGGGTGTCAAACCCGCTTTGGGGAGCAATGATGTCATCATTGAGCACGCGCAACACGCCAAAACGAACATTGTTGGGGTTGTGGTATTGGGCAAAAGAGAAGTGAAAACGGCTTGTTAGCCACCCTTGTTGAGAGGTAAAAAGAGACGATGAAGAGCGCACTGTAATCATGAGGGTTCCTTTTTTTAAGAAAGGTATATGTAACAACGCAGTTACATGAGGTTTTCAAAACAGAGTATAATGCCAAAAAATTAACAACAAGGAAACGCCGTGGGCCAATACCTGAGTCTTCAAAAAGCTCCCGAATATATTAAGTTTAGTATCACATTTCTTTTATTTGTGTTGGTTAAAGATTTTTCAGCGGTAGATTCTTTCTCAACTTTGGCGGTAGCGCTGCTTGAATTTATCATCATTCTTGAGTTGGTTCATATGCTCATTGGCTTTTTGTTTAATGAGGGAAATCGTATTAAATTACGCTTGATGATTGATTCGACCATTGTTTTTTTCATTCGTGACATCATGCTCATCGTTAATGACAAATTTGATATGGCAAAAATTGTTTCAGTGTTGGGCATCATTGCGGCGCTGTTTGTGTTTCGCATTGTTGCTACGAAGTACAGTCCGTCGGTCATCGAAGAGGAAATTAGTGGACGTATTAAAAAAATAGGATGATACAAAACTTCCCATTTTTAAAAGAACTGTTTTAAAAATAGTTCTTGCCATGCTTTTTTCATGGGGGCTTGTGTATCCTAGAAAGATTTCATGCTAAAGGCAACAAGGATGTTAGAGCGTCAATTTCAAAAGATAGCACTGCTTTTTGGATTTTTATTTTTAGGGGTTTTTGCCCTTTCTTGGATAGTGCAAAGCCCTGTGTTTGTGGGCACCATGGCACTGTGTTTAGCAATAGTGTGCGCCGCAGCTATGTACGGCGGTGTTGTTCGTCCTGTTGCAAAATCTCTCACGTTGCTCGAATCTCTTGATGCGCGTCAAAAAGAGGAGCGTGAAGCCATTAAGCAGACGTTTGATGGGACGCAAAAACCTTGGTTGAAAAAACTTTTTGGAAAAGTGTATGCCTTGATTGGTATCTTGACCCGTTTAAGTGAAAACTACTCTGAAAGTGCGGGTAAAAACTCTATTGCTACGGCCCAATTAATGTTTTCTATCGACACAATGTCTAAAAAACTCGAAGAAAAAGCAGCATCAATTCTAGAAATTTCAGCTTCAGCGCAAAATATTTTTGAACATGTAACCAAAGTCAGTGTCAATTCTCAAGAGGCTTCTAATTTTGCTAAGCTCTCCATGCGCGAGAGCACAAAAAGCATGGAAGAATTAAATGAAATCATTCAAAGCATGGAAACCATCAACCTTCAAACCACAGAATCCTCCACTAAGGTTAATGATTTAAAAGAAAAATCTATTACGATTCACAATGTAACGACAGTGATTGATGACATTGCAGATCAGACCAATCTTTTGGCTCTTAATGCCGCTATTGAGGCTGCGCGAGCAGGGGAGCACGGGCGTGGGTTTGCGGTGGTGGCAGAAGAGGTGCGCAATTTAGCAGAACGCACTTCAAAATCTACAGGTGAAGTAACAATCATCGTGAAGCAAATCCAACAAGACACAAACGAGGTTTTTGCAAGTATGGAGGCGTTGCGTGGTGCCATTGAAAAAGCCAGCACAAAAGTGTCGCACGTGGGTGAAGAGATTAAACACTTTATCACCAATGCACAAAAAATAGAAGAGCAGATTGATGCTATCGCAAAAAGTTCAGACTACAACAGTGACCAGTTGCTTACCATTCGTGATGCCATTGCAAAAATTAGTGAACAACTGGAATCTGGCACCAAAGAGATGCGCGAGATTTCAGGCCAAACCGAAGCGATTATCGCAGGGGCTGAGGTGGCCCATGAAAGCTTGAGCGCTTTTGCTATGGATGCTTACCATGAAAAAATGTTTGGTTTGTGTAAAGAAGCTAAAAAAGCCGTAGAAAGTGCCTTCGAAGGGGCAATTTCAAGTGGGAAACTAAGTCAAGAAGATGTGTTTGACACAGCATTTAAGCCCATTCCAAACACTAATCCTCAAAAGTATACCACCCGATATGACAGTTTTACCGATAAAGTTTTTGCACCCATTGTGGATGCTATCATGAAAGAAAACACCAATGCACTCTACGCAGTAGCTATGCATAAATCAGGTTATATTTCTACCCACAACGCCAGAGCACCCTTGAGTGGAAATTATGAAAAAGACCTTTTTGCTAACCGCTCTAAGCGCATTTTTACCGATCGAGGTGTGCGTGGAGCTAACCATGAAAAACCTGTTTTATTGCAAACATACCGCAGGGAAGATGGGGTAATTATGCATGATATTTCTGTGCCCATTTATGTAGGAGGGCGACACTGGGGCGGGTTTCGCATTGGCTACAAACCCAGTGCCGCATAATTTTTGTTGATACAGTTATAAACTTTTTGGCTTTTGCATCTTGCACGGTACCCCAAAGGCAACTGTGTTGGGGTCGATGTTTGAAATAACCACGGACCCAGCCCCAATGGCACTTTCTCTACCGATGTGGATATTTTGAATCACACAAGACCCAATGCCTACATGTACCAAATCTTCTACAATCACTTTGCGGGCAATGGAGACATTAGGGGAGATGTGTGTAAAGTCTCCTACACTGCTTTCGTGTTCTACAATAGCACCCGAATTTAAAATCACCCCATCTCCAATGCGTGCTTTTGCATTGACGACCACATTGGGCATCACAACAGTTCCTTGACCAAGGGTAGCACTTGGAGAGATGACTGCTGTGGGGTGGATAAGGGTGGCAATTTCAAAACCTTGCGCGACGAGTTTTGTAAAGAGTGCTTTGCGGGTGTGGTTGCTAGCAACTCCAAGGGCAACTGGGATTTTTTGGTCTGAAGAAATGGCATCAAGCCCAGAGTGGTCTGAATCTGTACCGTCAATGTAGACTATTTCTTCATATCCACATGCTTGGGCGATGTCAGCAAGCACAAGCCCGTGACCAGAAGAGCCGTAGATGTAAATGACTTTCATGGGAATCCTTTGGTGATTTTTTATGCTAGATTATAGCGCAGACTTCTTAGCAAATCCCTTGAAAAACGCTCCACATGTCCCGCCTAAGCACAGTTTTGGTAAAATACTCCTTTTTTACTTTGGAGCGCGTATGAGACAGTATGTTTTGAAAATTGATTGCAAAGACGAAAAAGGGCTGATTTATCGCATTGCTGATGTGGTCTTTAAATACCAACTTAACATTGTGAAAAACGATGAGTTTGTAGATGCTGAGCGAGGGCGGTTTTTTATGCGCGCGGTGCTTAGCGGAGAAGCAGATATGGGAGCATTTCAAGGGACCCTTGGGGCGATGTTGCCAAGCGATGCGGCGATTTATTGCAGCCAAGAGCGCAAGAAAAACATTGTAATTATGGGGACCAAAGAGAGCCATTGTTTGGGTGATATTTTGCTTAAACATGATAGCAATGACCTCAATGCCAATATCTTAGCCATCGTTTCAAATTACGATGATTTGCGCCCTCTAGCGCAAAAGTTTGACATTCCCTACCATTATGTTTCCCATGCAGGTTTAGAGCGCGAAACGCATGAAGCGAGGGTTCTTGAAGTGTTAGGGGATTATACGATTGACTTTTTAGTGCTGGCTAAATACATGCGGATTCTTTCACCTTCGTTTGTGTCGCACTATGCCAAAAAAACCATCAACATTCACCACTCCTTTTTGCCTGCTTTTATTGGCGCTAATCCCTACAAGCAAGCCCATGAGCGGGGGGTAAAAATCATTGGCGCGACGGCGCATTTTGTGACTAATGACTTGGATGAGGGGCCCATCATCGCTCAAGATGTCATTCATGTGAGCCATGAGATGGGCTGGAAAGAGATGCAGCGTGCGGGGCGAAATGTCGAAAAAGTCGTGCTTTCTAATGCTCTTGATTTAGCTTTAGAAGACCGCATTTTTGTACATGAAAATAAGACGATTATTTTCTAATGTTTAACATCGTTTTAGTACATCCGCAAATCCCCCAAAACACGGGAAGCATTGGGCGCATGTGTGTCAATACCGATTGCGCGCTTCACATCATTAAGCCCACAGTGTTTGATTTGAGTGAAAAAGCCGTACGGCGCGCGGGGCTTGATTATTGGCATTTGCTAGAGCTACATGTATGGGAAAATGTGGAAGCGTTTTTGGAAGCAAATGCCACCAAAGAAGAGCGCTTTTTTTACGCTACGACCAAAACCAAACAGCGTTATTTTGACGTGCGGTATCAGCCTGGGGATTTTTTGTTCTTTGGAGGCGAATCTACAGGGCTTCCCATGGAGCTCATGCAACGGCGTTTTGAAAATGCTGTGACTATTCCCATGGGAAAACAAGGGCGTAGCCTCAACCAAGCCACCAGCGCAGGGATTGTGTTGTATGAAGCCATTCGTCAAAACTACGAGGCGTTTGCGGCGCTGTGAATTCTCCTTTTGATATCGTTATTTTGGGTGCGGGTGCTTCGGGATTGATGGCTGGAGCCCTTTTGCCTAAGCACTACCGTATTGCTTTTGTGGAGCCCAATGCTAAGATTGGGATGAAAATCCTAGTGAGTGGTGGCGGCAAGTGCAATCTTACTAACCGCCGTGTAGAGCCGCAAGATTACCTTGGTGACCCGGAATTTATCGCACCGGTTTTAAAAGGGTTTATGCCCAAAGAGACGTTAGCCTTTTTTAAGGATGTTGCGCTAGAAGAGCGTGATAGGGGTAAACTTTTTGGAAAGCACAGTGCCAAAGACGTGGTTAGGGTGCTTGAAAAAGAGACCTCCCATTGTGCCTTTTTCTTAGGGCGCCGTTGTACGGATGTGGAAAAACAAGCCGATGGTTTTGTGGTGAAAACAGACAAAATACGCCTTACATGTAAACGGGTGATAGTGGCAAGTGGGGGTTTGAGTTGGCCAGTGATTGGTGCATCAGACATTGGGCACCGCATTGCTCAGCATTTTGGACACACACTCACGCCCCCTTTTCCCGCACTCGTGGGCCTAACGGTGCAAAAAGAGCAATTTTGGATGAAAGACCTCAGCGGCATCTCTTTCCCCGTGCGCGTTACATGTAAAGAGCGCGTGTGTGAGGGTGAGTTGCTTTTTTCTCACAAAGGGGTGAGCGGGCCTGTGATTATGGATGCGTCGTTGTTTTGGAGTAAGGGGAGCATATTGGTAGATTTTCTTCCTGATGTCTCAGTGCCCTCCCTTGTCGTTGCTTCTCCTAAAAAACAGCCCAGTTCCCTTATTCCACTGCCAAAACGTTTTGTAAAATCCTTTTTAGAAGCCCTTGGTCTTGAAGAGAAGCCTGTTGGTCGGTATACCAAAGAAGAATTAACCCGCCTTTACACCCTTCATGGGTACTCTTTTTCACCTGCAGGAACTGTGGGTTACGCCAAGGCTGAAGCAACCAAAGGGGGTGTTTGCACCTTTGAAATCAATCCAAAAACCCTAGAAAGCAAGCAGTGCGAGGGGCTTTATTTTTTGGGCGAAGTGTTGGACGTGACAGGAAAACTTGGTGGATACAACTTGCAGTGGGCGTTTGCTTCTGCTGCTCAATGTGCCCGTGGGTTAACCTAAAAATTCAATCCTGTTTTTGCCTTTACTTTTAGAGGAGTAAAGCGCCTCATCGGCACGTTTAAGTAAATCATCTTGGGTGTCGGTGGGCTTAATTTCAGTGATGCCAAAGCTACATGTAATATGTTCGACATTTTTAAAATGGTGTGAACTGACTAGGTGTCGGAGTTTTTCGGTGATTTTCAAAGCACCTTCTAGTGAAGTTTTGGGTGCAATAACTGCAAACTCTTCCCCTCCCCATCTGGCAAAGGTGTCTACATCGCGCAAGTTTTTTGCCACCAAAGCGCTAAGTTCTTGCAAAATCGAATCTCCTACCAAATGGCCATGGGTGTCGTTGACGGCTTTAAAATCATCAATATCAAACAAGATAAAAGCACTTTGTTCATCGGGATAGCGCTGGGCGATATGCAGCGCGCTAATGAGGGTTTCGTTGAGTTTTTTGCGGTTATAAATCTGTGTGAGCTCATCGATGTAGATAAGTCCTTTGATGCGCACTTCATTGCTGATGTCTTTGGCAAAAACAAGGTAGCCTGTCTTGGTGCCATCTTTGGAAAATTGTGCAATGAGGGAGCAGTGAAGCCAGTATGTGTTGCCATCTTTGCGCTCAAAAGAGAGTTTACCCTCCCAGTCGGCTTTGGTGCGCATGCGCTCCCTGAGTTCTACAATGGACTCAGGAGGTTCAATACAAAAATGGTACCACCCTTTGCCGACCAATTCGCTTTTGCTAAACCCACTAACGTGTGCCATTGCTTCACTGGCTTCTGTGATAACACCAACGGTATCAAGTTTCACATAAATGGCATAGCGGTTGATGATGCTGTGGTCTTGAGCGAGTTTTTGTTTTTGCGTGTTGTTTTCTTCAAGAGCCCGCTCTAGGCTAAGTTGGTAGTTCTTGCGTTCGGTGATTTCTTGCATAATGCCCACTGCCCCAACAATGTGTTCGTTTTCTTTTAACACATTTTTATGGATAACAAAATCCCGCAACACGCCACCAATAGACATGCGGTATTCGTAGGAAAAAGGGTGTTGGATTTTAAGAACATAAGCATTAGCATTACGCGCTTCCTCTGCGGCAACCTTGTCCATGATTTCTTCAAATAAAGCACCCATAATCTGTTCTTTGGAGAGTCTGAAAAGTTTTGCAAACGCCTCATTGCACTCAACAAAACGGCCCTCTTTGTCGTTTAAAAAAGCAGGAAGAGGAATGGTGTGAAATAAAGAGCGCATAAAAGAGTTGTGTTTTACTAGTGCGTCGGTGCGCTCTTGAACCGTCTCTTCGATTGCTTCATCGTGTTGCACAAGGGTGCGGGCAAGGTTTTTTTGTTTTTGATAGAGGGCAAACATAATAAGCCCCAGCACAAGTAAAATAGCACTAAAAAGAAAATCTTGCACCGCTTGTTTGTAGAGGGTTGCGATAGTAAGGTTGTTTTGAACTGCTAGGAGTTCACCCGAAACAGACCCATCTACCTCGGGAATCGCAAGAGTAAAACTAAGATAAGAAGAGGAGAGGGGCTGTTTTTGGTTTTCGTAATAGGTTAATAGCGTGTTGCTTGTTACCCCCTTTGATAAAGAATCTTGAAGGGGTTTTAAGATATTTTGACCTGTTTGAGAATCTTTTAAGATAAGTGCTTGATGGTACTCTTTGAGTAAAGGGATGGTTCTTTGCATGAGGGTTTCAAAGGGAAGACTCATCTCGATATAACCCACAAAAGCACGCTCAGCATACAGCGGAAAAAAATAGTGGTAATCCCCAGAAATGCTATT
Organism: Sulfurospirillum tamanense; assembly: GCF_016937535.1. Taxonomy (NCBI): domain Bacteria; kingdom Pseudomonadati; phylum Campylobacterota; class Epsilonproteobacteria; order Campylobacterales; family Sulfurospirillaceae; genus Sulfurospirillum; species Sulfurospirillum tamanense. The sequence continues at coordinate 56,145 of NZ_JAFHKK010000017.1, forward strand.
GAGGCCTTCGGAAAATCGAGGGGTGTCGTAGAGATTTTTGATGGACGCAAGGTGCAAGAGGTTGTCCCCGTAAGTGAGGGGGTCAAAAAGTTGTACAAAACGTTCGCCAGTGCGCAAGTGCAGCTGAAGCTGATTGAATCCGTGGGGTGAAAGATGGGATTCAAAAACAGGCTTTAGGGCTTGAAAAATGGTCTTGCGTAAATGTTCTTTGGTTTCCAAAGAAGCTTCAGATGCGTTAGCCACCATAGTGGTAAATTCACGAAAATAAATCATTCCCTCAAAAACATGTAACGGAAGAAGTCGAAAAGTGTTTAGGGTGGTTTGATAGGTGGCTACAAAATGGGATTTACTCAACTCTGCTTGGGTTTTTGCATCGTTGTTGTAGCGCTGGAGTAAAAAGTAGCTCGCCGCACCTTGCAAAAGGCAATAAAGAAGTACATAACTACTTAAAAGGCGCAGTCGTTTCACCAGTTGGTCATCCTTGTAAGATTTTGGGAAAGTCAACATTGTATCAAAATAGACTAAAAAATCTCTATAGCCACGCAAGGTTACACAAGTTTTTTGCTGAAAAGACTTCTTGTAAAACTGCAAGAAGTTT